>CAMCYM010000258.1 GCA_945883885.1 Chryseobacterium gleum | reverse complement strand
TGATCCTTTTAGAGCAGACGTTGTTGTCGGAGGAGGTGTTCGACGAGCATTTCGTGTGTGATTTGGCGGCGTGCAAAGGCGCGTGTTGCGTGGAAGGGGAGAGCGGAGCGCCGCTGGAGGAGGGGGAGATTGCGAAGATCGAGGAGGTGTTTGAGGCGGTGCGGCCGCTGTTGTCGGCTGAGGCGCTCGCGGAGATTGAGCGGACCGGCTTTTTTGAGGTGGACGACGACGGGGACTTTGTGACGCCGACGGTCGGGGGCAGGGCGTGCGTATATGCGACGTTCGATGCGAACGGGACGGCGAAGTGCGCGTTTGAGCGCGTTTGGCGCGAAGGGAAATCGGATTTCCCGAAGCCGATTAGCTGCCACCTGTACCCGATTCGCGTGCGCACCCTTCCGGATTATGTGGCGCTGAATTACCACCGCTGGCCCATTTGCGATGCGGCGCGGACGTGCGGGGCGGCGCACAAGGTGTCGGTGCTGGAGTTTTGCCGGACGGCGCTGGAGCGGCGGTTTGGGGCGGAATGGTACCGCGATGCGGCGGATGCGCTTGCGGTTTGGCGCGCAGAGCGGCCATGAAGGGGGTCTGGGTCGGGCTGCTCGTGGTGCTGGCAGGCCGCTGCGCGGCCCAAACCCTCCACGCACTCCCCGCCCTGTCGAGTCCCGCCACGGACCTCCTCCTCGGCTTCGACGGGGAAGTGCTGTACTTCGGGCGATCGCCGGCGGTGGTGGAGGTTGAGCGCCTCAATTTCAGCGCAGTACGGGGCGTCGGCTACTTCGAGTTCTCCACCCCTGACCGGTTGGAGCTCGCGCCGTTTTCGGTGCCGCAGTGGGAGGGGTCGGGTGCGATCGCCCATGCGGCGGTGGACGCGGCGCGGGGGATGGCGGTGTTTTCGGCACCGGGGAAGCGGGGAGATCTTGACCTGTTCGTCGTGCACCGCGAGGCGGGCGGGGGCTGGTCGGTGCCGCGTCCGCTGGAAGGATTGAATTCGTCGGGGCAGGAGGTGTTTCCCCACTTCGTGCGCGGGCGGCTGGTGTATGGGAGCGACAGGCCAGGCGGGGCAGGGGGGTACGACCTATACGGGGCGGACCGGGAGGATGCCTGGTCGCGGGTGGTGGCACTGCCGTCGCCGTTCAACGGGCCGGGGGATGACGTGGCGTTGGTGGCTGCGGCGAAGGGGGAGGGGCCGGGTTGGGGGCCGTGTTATTTGGCTTCGGACCGGGGCGGGGAAGGAGGGGTCGACCTGTGGGCGGTGCTGCCCGAGGCCGGGGTGGCGACGCCGGGGGCGGCGTGGGAGTATGCCCTCGAGTGGCGGGAGCTGGATGGAGCGCCGATGGACGGGGCGGAAGTCCGGGTGGAGGAGATCGGCGGGCCGGTGCGGGTGCGCGGGACGACGGATGCGCAGGGGTGGATCCGGCTCGGGGAGGTGGTGCTGGATGCGGCACACCGGGTGGCGCTGGAGCCGAGCGAGGGGACCGAGGGCGGAGGCGTGTGCTACCTGTGGGGCCGCCAGCGCCCGGACAAGACGTGGATTCGGATGCGGACGTTCCGGTTCGCGGCGGGGGAGGTGTTCGTGTTTGATTTGTTGCCGCTCGATGTGCTGCGGCTTCCGGAGCCGGTGGCGGCCGACGGCAGCGAGTGGGTGGGGCGGTCGCCGGCGGTGGTGCTGCCTTTCGAGGTCGATGAAGACCGCGTGACGGCGGTGGCGGCGGCGGAGTTGATGCGGTGGCTCCGTGTGTGGCACGGGCCGGGGCTGGTGTGGCCGCCAGATGTCCGGGTGGAGGTGCGCGGGCATGCCGATCCCTCGGGAGGGGCGGCGTACAACGGCGCGCTGGCGCTGCGGCGGGCGCGGACCGTGGCTGCGGCCCTCGCTGCGGCGGGCGTTCCGGCATCGGCGGTGGAGGTCAGCAGCGCGGGAAGCGACGAGCCGCCGCCGGCGGGGATTTCGCCGCGGCGCGTGGAGGTGCGGCTCGTTTGGGGCCTGTGACCTAATTTTGGCCCACGAAAATCTCAGCCATGCTTCTCACCCTGCTCCGCGCGAAGCTCCACCGGCTCACGGTGACGCAGGCCGACCTCAATTACATCGGCAGCATTGCGCTGGATCCTGATTTGCTCGAGGCCGCCGGCCTCTTCGAAGGGGAAAAGGTCCAAATCGTGAACATCAACAACGGTGAACGTTTTGAAACCTACACGATTGCGGGCGAGCGAGGTACGGGCCAAGTGGGACTCAACGGCCCGGCTGCGCGCAAAGTCGCCATCGGGGACATCATCATCGTCATCGCTTACGCCCTGATGACGCCGGAAGAGGCCGCCACGCATCGTCCGCGGCTCGTGTTCCCGGACACCGCGACGAACCGGCTCATCGCCGGATGACGCTCCGCTCTGCCCTCACCTACGTCGGATTTGCCGCGCTCGGGGCGGGGCTGATGTGGTTAGCCTTTCGCAATGTGGACACGGATACCCTGTGGAAAGATATGGGGCGTGCCCATCCAGCCGGGCTCGTGGCCAGCGCCGTCCTCGGCTACCTCGCCGTGGTGTCTCGCGGGTTGCGGTGGGCCCTGTTGCTTGAGCCGCTCGGACACACGTCGCGGGCAGCACACCGGGTGCATGCGGTGGCATTTGCGTACTTCGCGAACCTCTTCGTGCCGCGATCCGGCGAGCTCGCACGCTGCGGGGCGCTGCACGCCACCGACGGCATTCCGCTGGACCGCCTCGTGGGCACCGTCCTTGCAGAACGGGCGGTGGACCTCGCTTTCTTGCTCCTTTTCGGCACCGTCGCGGTGTTGCTCAACGTCGAAGCATTCGGGATGCTCTCGGGCTTTATGAAACTGCCGGAAGTGGATGTACTGTGGGCCGGGGTGCTGCTGGCCGTCGCCGGGCTGGCAGGGGCCGTGGCATGGTGGCAGCGGGTGCGGTTGCTCGCCTGGAGCCCCGTGCGCAAAGTGGCCGACGTGCTTCGCGGAGTGGGGGAGGGCCTGCGCAGCATCGGTCGCATGGAGCGTCGGT
>CAMCYM010000257.1 GCA_945883885.1 Chryseobacterium gleum | reverse complement strand
CATCCGCGAACTGCGCAACGTCGTTGAACGGCTTGTCATTCTAACCCCGCGCGGCGCGGCCGTTGACGAGGCCGTGGTGGAGCGGTATGCGGGGGTGAGGCCACCGGCTTCACCGGCTTGAGGGCGCGGCTTCGCCGCTTACAGGGATGAGGTGCCGCTGCGCGGCGAAAACAGGGATGAGGCGCCGCTGCGCGGCGAAAACAGGGATGAGGCGCCGCTGCGCGGCGAGAGGGCGCGGCTTCGCCGCTTTCAGCTTTCCGGCATGGAGATTCCCTCGAAGGACCGGCTCCCCTCCACACTCACCCCTCCACCCTCCACACTCACGCTCCACCCTCATCTCTCACCCTGTTTGGCGGCGCAGCCGCCCCTCATCCCTCGCACTGTTTACAGCGCTTCTCATCGATTTAACATTCCGCAGAGGCAACTGAACAGCATGGTGTTCGTCTTACGGGTGAACTGAATTTCTCCCAGCATGAATGACATTGTACTGTTCGGCGTCGAAATCCCGGGCAACGTATTCCTGGGTTCGCTCTTTGTTTGGCTGATTGCCACAGCCGCGAATTTGAAGTTGTTTGCCAAATGCGACCAGCCCGCGTGGGCGGTGTTCGTGCCCGGCTACAACGTGGTGGTGGCCATGCGCATCATCGGTCGTCCCGACTGGCATGCGGCGTTCTTTCTCGTTCCGGGGTTCAACGTGTACTTCGCGTTCCGGACGATGATGGAACTCGCGGCATCGTTCGGCCGCCGCTCCACGGTGGATTACCTCCTCGTGGCGCTGTTCAACGTCTTTTATGTCCTCAACCTCGGGCTGAGCTACGAGGCGGAGTACGCAGGCCCGGTGTACGGTACACCGAAGGCTGCGCCCGCATCGAACGGTTCAGACGCCCGCGGAGGGTGGGCACACGCCTGATCGCCGCGTACGACGCGTCCAGAATTCAATCCGCCGGCTGAGCCGGTAGGCAGGCCCGGGAACGGTCTGCCACAGAGGGGACAGGATCCCTAAAGAAGGCCTCGGGCGTGCTGCAAAGCCGCTTCGAGGCCTTCGGGCTTCTTGCCCCCGGCGGTCGCGAAGAAGGGTTGCCCCCCGCCTCCGCCTTGGATGTGGGCGGAGAGTTCCTTGACGATGGCCGTGGCGTTCAATCCGCGTTCGCGGACCAAATCGTCCGAAAGCGCCACCGTCAGCGCCACTTTGCCCTCGGAACGCGTGCCGATGACCCCGAGGAACGGGGCATGTTCCGCGCGGAGTTGGAAGGCGAGGTCCTTCACGGCTGCGGCGTCGAGGTCGACTTCCGCGACGAGGAGGTGGACGCCACCGCGCTGTTCGAGGGAGCCGACGAGGGCGGCCTTCACGTGCTGGGCTTGCTCGCGCTTGAGGACCTCGAGTTCGCGAGAGAGTGCGGCGTGGCGGGCGAGGAGGTCTTCCGTGGCGCGCACCACGTCCTGCGGCGATTTCAGGAGGGTCCGGACGTTTTCAAGGGTGGCCTCGTCTGCGCGGGCGCGGCGCAGGGCACCCATGCCCGTCGTGGCTTCGATGCGGCGGATGCCGGCGGCTACGGCGCCTTCGGAGACGATGCGGAAGAGGCCGATGGCGCCCGTGGCGGGGACGTGGGTGCCGCCGCAGAGTTCCTTCGACGTGCCGAAGCGGATCATGCGGACGCGGTCGCCGTACTTCTCGCCGAAGAGCATCATGGCACCTTCTGCGCGGGCTTCTTCGAGGGGGATGGCGCGGCGCTCGTCCAGGGCGAGGTTCGCTTGGATCCGCTCGTTGACCCGGTCTTCGACGGCGAGGAGCTCGGCCTCGGTGGGCTTGCTGAAGTGCGAGAAGTCGAAGCGGAGGGCATCGGCGCGGACCAGGGAGCCGCGCTGCTCGACGTGCGTGCCGAGGACTTCGCGCAGGGCTTCGTGGAGGAGGTGGGTGGCGCTGTGGTTCTTTTCCGTGTCGCGCCGACCGTCCGCGAAGACCACCGCCCGGAGCGGGGTTTCGGGGGCCTCAGGGACCGACTCGGTGAAGTGGACGATGAGGTTGTTTTCGCGCTTCGTGTCGAGGACTGCGGTGCGTTCTTTGCCGTCCCAGAGGTAGCCCGTGTCGCCGATTTGGCCGCCGCCTTCGGGGTAGAAGGGGGTGGCGTCGAGGGCGATTTGGAAGAGCACCTTGCCGCGGGCCTCCACCCGGCGGTAGCGCACGATGTGGGCGTCGGACTCGAGGCAATCGTAGCCCACGAACGGTTCGGAAGCGCCGGAAGCCCGCACTTCCACCCAGTCGTCCGTCTTGACCTTGCCGGCTGCGCGGCTGCGCTCCTTCGCCCGGGCGAGTTCCGCCTCAAACCCTTCGGAATCGATGGAGTAGCCGCCTTCCGAAGCGACCAGCGCCGTGAGGTCGGCGGGAAAGCCGAAGGTGTCGTAGAGCTCGAACACCGAAGCACCGGGTAACGTGCCGCCGGCGGGCAACTTTGCGAGCCGGTCGGAGAGGAGTTCGATGCCTTTCGACAGGGTGCGCAAGAAGGCCTCCTCTTCTTCGAGGATGACCCGCTCGATGAGCGTGCGCTGGGCGTGGAGTTCCGGGAACGCGTCCCCCATTTGGTCCGCAAGCGTGCCCACGAGCCGGTGCATGAACGGTTCCTGCAGCCCTAAGAAGCTGTGTCCGTAGCGAATGGCGCGGCGGAGGATGCGGCGAATGACATAGCCCGCGCCGGCATTCGAGGGCAGCTGGCCGTCTGCGATGCTGAACGAAACCGCGCGGATGTGGTCCGCAATCACGCGGAAGGCGACGTCAGATTTGCCCGTTCCGGCCGTGTACGTGACCCCGCTGAGGGCCGCGATGCGCGCGAGCATCGGCGTGAACACGTCCGTATCGTAGTTCGACCGCTTGCCTTGCAGGGCCATGCACAGCCGCTCGAAGCCCATGCCCGTGTCGATGTGCGCATTCGGCAGCGGCACGAGCGACCCGTCGGCCATGCGGTTGAATTGCATGAAGACGAGGTTCCAAATCTCGACCACCTGCGGGTGGTCGCGGT
>CAMCYM010000256.1 GCA_945883885.1 Chryseobacterium gleum | reverse complement strand
AAATCTGACGCAGCGGCTTCCGCAGGAGGAGCCGGTTGACCTACTTGCCAAAACTCTTTCAAATCCGCGGCCTCGCTGTCTTTTGCATGTTCGACCCCTTGGCGCACAAATCCGCGCTGGTGGTGGGCTTCGGGCCGTGCATACTGCTGTTTCGTTTCGAAGGGCAGCTCAAAAAAGTGGCGGCTTTCTGCGTAGAGCGCTTCGATGCGGTCCTGTGGGATGCCGTGTCCGCTGATTGCGGCAAAACCGATGGTCTCGTACGCCCGGCCGAGGGTTGCTACAAACGCGGCTTTCTGCGCGGAGTCGCCTGCAGTGAAGTCGCGGAGGTCGAGGGTAGGGATGCCCGCGACGAGGTTGAAATCAGAGGATGCGTGTGCCATGGGGCCTAAGGTACGTTGCAGGGTGGCGAGGAGGGGAGATGTGGCGCTGCTCCAGCCGGCGAGTTCGCGCATGGCTGCTTGAGCACGGACCCCTCGGGACTCCAGCAGGGCGGAATCCTTCAGCAACCGAAGGATGCACAAGGCCGTGTCTTCGGCCCCGTCGGCAACTTCTAGCCAGCCTTCCGAGCGTCCCCGCACGCGCATGTCTGCGGGCAAGCCTGCGGCTACGTGGGAGGTGGTCACAGCCACCAACCCGGCCGCCCAGGCCTCCAGCACTTTATTCTGCATGCCGGATCCCAGCCGCAACGGGGCCACGAAAAGCCGCGCCCGGTCGTAGGCCTCCCGCATATCGCGGAGCCAGCCCGTCACCTCCACACGGGGACCGGCACATGCCTCCACGCGCGGTGCGGGTTGCGCACCCGCGAGCACGATGCGCACCGCGGGGTCGGGAAGCAGAGGGAGGATGTGGTGCACAAGGAAGTCCGCAGCATCGACGTTCGGCGGGTAGGCCATGTTGCCGGAGAACACAAGCAGCTGTTCGCGTACAGCGAGGGGCGGTCCTCCAGCAAAGGCGTCAACCTCGACCCCATTCGGGACCACTTCGACCTTGTTCCGAGCGGGATGCAGGAGCCGGTCGCGGTCGGTCACGGAAATGATCGTGCACTGGTCGTAATGGTCCAGCGTAGAAGCTTCGTACCGCAGGAGCCGGTCCGCTTCGATGCGCAGAACGGGCCGCTGCCACCACGGGGAGACCGCTTCACGCCGCCGCATACCGGCGCCCAGGGCATCCATCAAGTCACACACCCGTGGGACGTCGTGCCGGTCTCTGAGGTACTCAGCCGTGCGGACCAGCTGCACATACGCGACGTCGGGCTGCAAGGCATCGAGCAGCCGCAGGACCGTGGTCTGTGCCTGACGCTGATAGAACCAATGCACTTGGAAAGGCCGGCTGCTCAGCGGCGACCAGACCATGCGTACCATGCGCCGCCAGCGGTGCAGCCGGATGGCGTGCAAGCCCGCGCAGACCGGGGACAAGGCCGCTCGGGCTGCTTCCGGAATCGGCCGTTCGCTGAGGCAGGCGCAATGCACTTCGTGGCCCGCCCGGTGCAGTTCGGCGAGTTGGTGGTACATCCGGAGTTTGTCCCCCTTCTCGAGCGGCCAGGGCACGCGCGATGCCAGCACGAGGATCCTCATGGGCAACGGCTGCGGATGAAAGCGATAAAGTCCTCGACAATCGGTCCGTTTGAAAAACGCTCTGCGACCAGCCGATGCCCTTCTTCTCCCAGCGACTGGGCCAGTTCAGGTTCCGACAACAAGCGGTTGATGCCCGCAGCAAATCCCACGGGATCCTCTGCAATCCAAGCGTGCTTCAGGTGCTGTGCGGGGATGCCTTCGATGCCGGTGGGGGTGCTGACCACTGCCCGACCTGCCGCGAGGGCTTCGACGGCCTTCACACGCATGCCGCTCCCGCTGGAGATGGGAATGACCGCGATGCCCGGTCCGCCTAGCACGGACCACGGGTCCTCTACCTCGCCGACCACCTCCACGCCGGGCAAGCGCTCGGCTTCCGACCGGAGGTCTTCCGGGAACCGCCGACCGGCAAGTCGCAGCCGGGTGCCCGGACGCACAGCCGGCCACACCTCCCGCAGCAGCCATTCTACGCCGAGCAGGTTCGGCGTCCAATCCATCGAGCCGAAGTGGAACACGTGGTCCGCAGGTCCGTCTGCCCCGGGTGGAACGGCTGCGAGGTCCATGCCGAAAGGGACGACGTGGATGCGCTCGGCAGGCACGCCGAGGTCGCGGAATCCCGCGGCATCTTCTTCAGAAATGGCGGCGATGCCGTCGAAATCCGCAAGGGCGGAGCGTTCAAAGCCGAGCAAACTCCGGGTGACCCAGCGCAGATACGTTCTGCGGGTAAGCTCGGGACTTTCTTCGGCCAGCCGGCTCCAAATCCGGTGCTCTACATTGTGGGCCCTCAGGATCACACAGGCCTCGCTGAGCGCCCGCACGGTGCGCAAATACGGCGCCATGAAGAGCGACTCCACCAGGACCACGTCGAACACATCCCGGCGCAAGACGTCGCGGAGGGCCCGATCCAGGTCGGAAGAGAAGAACCGGCCCACTTGGTAGTTCTCTCCGGAGAGGGTCGTGGTCAGGGCGTCGACGGCCTGGATGCTCGTATCGATGTAGACGGTGGAAATGCCCGTGGACGCGCGGTACTCCGTGGACCAAGCTTCCGGAAGAGCAGGATGCTTGTCCGTTGCAGCGGCCAGCACACGCACGCGGTGCCCCGCATCCTGCAACCCTGAGGTGAGCGCCTCCATGGCCCGACACCCGCCGTCGCGCGCAGGCAGAGGAGGCTTCGGGCAGAGCTGGAGGATTCGAAGCGGGCGAGGCGGCTGCATCAGGTCGGAAGGCGCTTGCGCGGAGTGAACGCCGCAAAGGAAGGCCAGCGAAGTGCAAAAAGCACGTGGGCATCTTGCATCGCTGCGCGGGTGAGCACCACCGCAACGGGCAGCAGGACTGCCGTACTCATCCACATGCCGATGGCGGGTGAAACCACTTCAGAACGAATGAGTTGCTCGCCTACAATGCTGACGATGTAGTAGACGAGAAACACGCCGATGGCGAACAAAGTGG
>CAMCYM010000255.1 GCA_945883885.1 Chryseobacterium gleum | reverse complement strand
CTCGACGAGATTTTTGAAATCTGCGGGATGGAGTTCCGTGAGGAGCCCTACCTGCTCAATTACAACGCCGAGCTCGCTGCAAAATGGGAGGGCATCTTGCGGCCCCTTGCTGCGGGAAGGCCCATTGTCGGGCTCAACACCGGCTGCGGAGAACGGTGGAAGACGCGGCTTTGGCCTACAGAATACTGGATTTCCTTGATCCACGGCCTGCTCGACGCGGGCTACTTCCCTCTCCTCCAGGGCGGCGCGCAGGAACACGAGCAGAACCTCGCCTACGCCGAAGCCACCGGCGCCCACTACGCCGGACATTTCTCCCTCGAGGAGTTTATCAGCATGACGGCCGCCACCGACGTGGTCGTCACCCAAGTGAGCATGATGATGCACATCGCCATCGGCCTGAAACGCCGGCTGGTGTTGATGAACAACATCTTCAACCCGCACGAATTCCACCTCTACGGCAACGGCGTCCTGGTCGAACCGGATGTGGAATGCGTCTGCTACTACGGCAACTCCTGTGTCCAAGGGGTCAGCTGCATGAAGGACCTGCCCGTCAAAAAAGTGCTTTCTGCCGTCGTCAGCGGTTCTTGACATGAAAATCGCCTTCCTCTCGACGTTCTACCCCTTCCGCGGGGGCATTGCCCAGTTCAATGCAAGCCTGTACCGAGCATTAGAGGCCCAGGGGCATGACGTGAAGGCCTACACGTTTTCCCGCCAGTATCCGGACTTTCTGTTTCCTGGCCAAACCCAGTACGTCACCCCCGACGACCAGGCGGACCCCATCCCCAGCGAGGGCCTCCTGGATTCGGCGAATCCCATCAGCTGGGTGCGCACCGGGCAGGCCATCCGGCGGTGGAAGCCGGACCTGCTGCTGATGAAGTTTTGGATCACCTACTTCGGCCCGAGCCTCGGCACCGCCGCGCGCATCGTCGGGCGGGACGCGAAGGTGGTCACCGTCCTCGACAACGTCATCCCCCACGAACGGCGCTTCATCGACGTCCCGTTCACGAAGTACTTCCTCGGTGCGCACGACGGATTCGTGGCCATGAGCGACAGCGTCCGCGACGACCTCCTTTCGCTCAAGCCCGACGCCCGGGTCATTCGGCAGGACCACCCCATCTACGACCACTTCGGTACACGGGTGGAAGTGGCGGCCGCCCGCACCCACCTCGGCCTGCATCCGACGAAGAAAACCCTCCTCTTCTTCGGCTTCATCCGCCACTACAAAGGCCTGGACCTGCTCATCGACGCGTTTTCCCAGCTGGATGACTCCTACCAACTGATCATCGCCGGCGAGGTATACGGTTCGTTCGATGCGTACGCGGACCAAATCGCCGCCAGCCCCCGCAAGGCGGACATCCACGTCTTCACCCGCTACATCCCGGACCACGAGGTGCCCTATTTCTTCAGCGCCGCTGAGGTCTGCGTGCTGCCCTACCGCGACGGCACCCAAAGCGGCATCACGAACATCGCCTACCACTTCAACACCCCCCTCGTGGCCACACGCGTCGGGGGGCTCGCCGAAACCATCGAACCCTACCGCACCGGGCGGGTGGTGGAACGCGTGGACCCGACGGCCCTCGCCGAGGGCATCCGTGCCTTTTACGCCGACGGGCCTGCCGACTTTGCAGCCCGCATTCCGGCCATGAAGGATGCGACAAGTTGGCCCGCGATGGCGCGCGTCGTGACGGAATTCGCGGCGGGACTGTAAGCGGGGGTCAGACCGGTTCGCGGGGCAGGGCCGTACTTTCGGGGCATGGAACAGGGCAACGGAGAGCGGCTGGCCGTGATCGGCGCGGGCCTCGTCGGAAGTTTGTGGGCGTTGATGCTGCGCAAGCGGGGCTACGAGGTGGATGTGTACGAGCGGCGGGCGGATCCGCGGACCGGGCCGGTGCTCGGAGGGCGGAGCATCAACCTCGCGCTGAGTGACCGCGGCTGGCGGGGGCTGGAGAAGGCCGGCGTGGCGGAGGCGGTGCGGGAAATTGCCTTGCCTGTCCTGGGCCGGTTGATGCACGGGGTGGACGGGGCGACGACGTTCCAGCGGTACGGGCTGCCCGATGCGCCCGGCCATTTCGGCGACCCGCAATGCATCTACTCCGTCAGCCGGGCGCGCCTGAACCGGATCCTCGTTGAGGCGGCGGAGCGGGAAGGCGCGCGGATCCACTTCGGCCACGTCTGTGCAGCGGTGGAGCCGGACGGGCCGGACGGGGTGCGGATGCGCTTCGAGCGGGCGGACGGGAGCGCGGTAGACGTGGGGCCGGTGGAGCGGGTCTTCGGAACGGATGGGGCATTCAGTGCTGTGCGCGACCGGATGATGCGGATGGACCGGTTCGACTTCGAGCAGAAGTACCTCGGACACGGGTACCGCGAACTCGCGATGCAGCCGGATGCGGCGGGGGGGTTCCGGATGCGGGAGGACGCGTTGCACATTTGGCCGCGCGGCGGCTACATGCTCATGGCCTTGCCGAACCCCGACCGGACGTTCACCTGCACCCTTTTTGCGCCGTACGACGGACCTGACGGACTCGATGCGCTGGCAGATCCGGCCGCAGCCGAGGCATTTTTCGCCCGGGCCTTTCCCGACGTCATGCAGCATTTCCCTGATTTTCAGGCGGAATGGACGCGCCACCCCACGTCATCGCTGGTCATGGTCCGCTGCAACCCGTGGCACCGCAGCGACCGGCTGTGCCTGATGGGCGACGCCGCGCACGCCATCGTCCCGTTCTACGGCCAGGGCATGAATTGCGGCTTCGAAGACTGCTCCGTGCTCAGCGAATTGCTCGACCGGGAAGGCAGTTGGAGCGAGGCATTTGCCGCATACAGCGCGGCGCGCAAGCCCGCCGGAGACGCCATCCTCGAACTCGCCCTGCGCAATTACATCGAGATGCGCGACAAGACCGGTGACCCGCGCTTCCTGCTCCAAAAGCGCATCGAGGCCCGCCTCGCTGCGCGCTTCTCCGGCGAATGGCTCCCGCTCTACAGCCAAGTCACCTTCAGCCACACGCCCTACCACGAAGCACTCGC
>CAMCYM010000254.1 GCA_945883885.1 Chryseobacterium gleum | reverse complement strand
CGTAAACGTGGTCGGCTGGCTCCACGCCGCTAAAGACCAAATCAACGCGCACAAAAACAGCAGGATAGGCCTCATGAAGTCAAGTTTTCGGGCCCAAAAGATAGGACGGCCCCGAAAGTTTTCAACAGGTCTATATGAACCTGCTTGTTGCTTCAGTCCAGCACAACGGCACGCGCGGCTCGCCCCGAATCGGGATCGACCACCACGTACATCCCAGCGGGCCATCCCGCCGTCGAGACGCCGCCCGCCAGCGCGGGTACTTCTGCGTGCAGGCGGCCGTCGGGCGCGTAGACTCGGTAGCCTTGCGCGTTTGAAGGCAGTCCTATGCGCCCTCCGGTGACGACCGGGTTCGGTACGACGTGCAGCCTCTGATGCGCAGGAGATTCCGCGAGTTCGCTCGTCACGTCGTACATGCCGCATTGGTTTGCGAAATCCTCGCAGAGCCAAGTCGAAATGCGGCCGGCCACGACCGCGAGGGTCGTGTCGTAGTGCGCAGAACTCGCTACATGCGGAACGTGGTCTGCACCCTCGAGCACCTCGAGGCAGGCGTCGACGCCGAGTTCCACCGCGGTGGCGTGCACCACGCCGCTGCCTTCCACATCGGTAACCGGAATCATGGTCAGGTACACGGTGCCTGCACCGAAGGGCACGGTCCCATCGGCATCGCCATGGACGGAAACAAGCGGTTCATCGCCCGGACTCAGGTATTCCGCGGTTTTCAGTGCGCCGGCGATGTTGAACACCCCCATCACCTCGGACGGATATCCGGCATGGCCGCTGTTTCCCTCGAGTCCACCGCCCAGCCCGACGCCGTTCGGATCCACCGCGGTCGGAATCTCAGAAACATCGTCCACATAGGCATGGTGCAACGCAATGAAGCCGCCGGCAGAGACACCTCCGAGCACAATGGCATCGGGGTCAATGCGGAAGGGATTGCCGTCTTCCGCGACGGATTTGCGGAAGAAGCGCACGGCTGCTCGGCTGTCGTGGACGCCTCGCCAAACCGCCCGCACCATCGCATTCTCGAGGTCAAAGAAGTTGTCAATGCCCAACCGGTACGACATCGATGCCACCACGTACCCCATGCGGGCGAAGTCCTCGCACAACGGCACCACGTCCGTCCCGTCGTTCGAGCCGCCCACGAAGAATCCGCCGTGTGCAATCACCAGCAAGGGCCGCATCGCCGCCGCATCCCCCGCCGGTTCGTAGATGTCTACGACGAGTTCCTCGGTGGCCCCGGCGGAGTTGACGTTCGAGCCGTACACGACGCCTGACGTCACGGTGAAGTCGTTGAACGCACTGGTGTAGCGAAAGCGTTCGCCGTCGCAGAGGGTTTGGGCAGCTGCCGCGGCTGCACTTCCTATCCAAACACATGCCACGACCGCCCCGCGAACGCAGCTCCTCCAGTTTTTGGCTTCAAACCTCCCGTGTACCATGGTTTTGCAGTTTTTCGACGCGGTCCAAGGTAGGGAAAACGGGTGGGGGTTGAAGCGAGGCTTCGCCTCGTGGGACGAAGGATAAGCGAGGCTTCGCCTCGCGGGACGAGGTTGAGGTTGAGATTGAGATTGAGGTTGAGATTGAGGTTGAGGTTAAAAGGGCGGGGCTACTTGTCCATCCCTGACGCTCATCCCTGATCTCGGCGCGCAGCGCCCCCTCATCCCTCACCCCTTCCCTGATCTAGGCGCGCAGCGCCCCTCATCCCTCCACACTCATTCCTCGACACTCATCCCTGTTCCTCGCGGCGCAGCCGCGCAGCGTCGCCTCATTCCTCCATCTCCACCTCGACGGCCACGTTCCAAAAGTTCTGTTCGTCCTCGCGGTAGGGCTGGGCGCCGACGATTTCGAGGGTCAGGGTATGCGCGCCAGCGGGGACGGGGCCCAGCGGGATGGAGCGGGGAGGGACGGAGGAGCCGGGGCACCACCCGCTGCGGCTGTAGTCGGACGATGCGATGCGCTCGGCAATTGTGTCGCCTTTCCAGACCGTTTCTTCCGTCCAAACCCCTGAGCTCGGGTTGAAGCGGCGGAAGGCGGCGCAATCGTCGCGCCACGGCGTCCACCGGTCGATTTCGCGGCCGTCCAGCCGGAGGATGTGCTCGCGCGGGTTGAATTCGTCGCCTTCCGCATGTCCGCCGTGGCCCGTGGTGGTGATGCGGACGTGGGCTGAGCGGAGGGACTCGGAGACCGTCCAAGGGATGTCGACAGGGCCTGCGGCAAAGGCGGTGAAGGCCTCGTTACCTGGCAGCAGAGGGGTGGAGTTGAAGAGAGAAACCACTTCCGCAGAGGAGGGTGGGGCGCAGGCGTGGGGCGAGGGATCGAGGTGGAGGGAGGCAGAGACCGTGTAGCCTTCGGCGGTCCAGGTGTCGATGTGGAGGCCGAGGGTGACGTCGCCGTGCAGGATGGGAATGAGGTGGGAAATGTCGGCTTCCCAGCTGACCGAGTCGGCCCAGTGCGGGATGTAAACGGGCCGGAGGGAGGCCGTCTTCGGGTGGTCGCTGAAGTGGCCGGCACCGAAGGGGGTGATGAAGCGGAGGAGCTCGCTGGGGGGCGAACCGTCGTGGGGGAGGAGGAACAGCGAGCCGAACTTGTCCCAGGGGTCGCCGGCGCTGCGGAGGGTGATCCGGGCCGTGGCGCGCACCTCCCGGTCGAACTGCGGCAGGGAGAGGGTTCGGAGCAGGACGCGGCCGTGGTCCAGGGTTTGGCCTGCCAGCGGCGGCGCAGGAGGGGAGTCCGGGGTGAACCGGAGGGGGTGGTTGTCGGCCACGGTCACCGCCGTGTCGGCCATCAGCAGGCCCGCTACCAGCAACGCAATCATCGATTTGCGATCACGATGTACGCATTCAACGACGTGGCGACCGTGAGCCAAACGAGGTACGGGACCGCCCCGAGCACGGCTCCACCCGGCGCCGTCCGCCCGTGCCACGCCATCGCCCCGATCAGTCCAAGCAGGGCTGCGATGTCCACCAGCGCCCAGCCCGTCCGGTGCGCGGTGAAGAAGAGCGGATTCCAGGCCACGTTGAGCAC
>CAMCYM010000253.1 GCA_945883885.1 Chryseobacterium gleum | reverse complement strand
CGAGCGCGTCCTCGTCGGTTCTGCCGTCGCCCCAAAGCCCATCCGTCGGCGGCGCTGAGAGGATGTCAGCGGACACCCCGAGGTGCGCGCCGAGGGCATAGACTTCGGACTTGAGGAGGTCTGCGATGGGGCTCAAGTCGACGCCTCCGTCTCCGTATTTGGTATAAAATCCCACCCCAAAATCCTCCACCTTGTTCCCCGTCCCCGCCACAAGCGCCTGGCGCCCAGCAGCAACCGCGTACAACGCCGTCATCCGCAGCCGCGCCCGCGCATTCGCCTGGGCGAGTTCGTCCGTCGCCGGCAGCGCCTCCACCAGCGCGTCGAACACACCGCCCAAATCCACGGTCACCTCCTGCACACCCGGCCATTTCGCCGCCAACGACGCCATGTGCGCCCGGCCGCGATCGCGCTCTGCAGCAGCTTGCCGAATCGGCAAATCGCACACGGCCACCTCGAGCCCCGTCGCCGCGCACAACGCCGACGTCACCGCGGAATCGATGCCGCCGCTCACCCCCACCACGAACCCGCGCATCCCCGCCGAATCCGCGTAGTTCCGCAACCAGTGGACGATGTATTCGGCGGCAGCTGCTGCTTGAACCATGGCGATGTGGGTGGGGGTAAATTTCGGCGACCTCCCCCGGACCGCAGCATGTTCAGCAACTTTTTTCCGCAATACCGCTTCCCTGAAAAGCGGCGCCTCATCCCTTCGACGCGAAGCGTCGCCTCATCCCTTCGACGCGAAGCCGCGCCTCATCCCTTCGACGCGAAGCCGCGCCTCTTCCCTTCGCGGCGAAGCCGCGCTTCATCCCTTCACACTGTTTAGCGGCGAAGCCGCGCCTCATCCCTGTTCACTCAAGCCTGCGAAGCAGGCGTTCCGGTTCAGTTCTTTTCGTTGACTTCGGCGATGAAGGCGAGGAGCTCGTCGCGGCCTTCCCCGGTTTCTGCGCTGGTGACGAAGGTGGGGGGCATCTCGTTCCATTGCTTCAGCATTTCCGCCTCGTAGATCGGGCGGAAGGCGGCGCGCTCCGTCTTGTTCAGCTTGTCCACCTTCGTGAAAATCAAGGCGAAAGGGAGGCCGGTTTCGCCCATCCAGGCCATGAAGTCCAGATCGGCGCGCTGCGGCGGGTGGCGGGCGTCGACGAGCATCATGACGCACATCAGGCTGGTGCGGGAGGAGAGGTACTGCTCACTGGTCCGCTGCCACTTGACGCGGAGGGTGCGCGCGGTTTTTGCGTAGCCGAAGCCGGGAAGGTCCACGAGGTACCAGGCGTCTTCGGAGCCGGCGTTGACGGCGAAGTGGTTGATGAGTTGGGTTTTGCCCGGGGTGGAGGAGGTTTTGGCGAGCGCGGAGCGCCCGACCAAACAGTTGATCAACGACGATTTGCCCACATTTGACCGGCCGATGAAGGCGTACTCCGGCAAGTCCGCGGGCGGACACTCCTTCGGGTGCGCACTCGACTTCAAAAACGCTGCGCTACGAACTTCCATGGATGCAGGGCGTTACAGCCGGTGCGCGTCGGCCTCCGGACGGACCGCGATGCCGCGTGCATCGTACCACGCATCGAGGATCTCGTTGAACGCTTCGGGGTGCTCCATCATCGGCGCATGGCCGCACTGATCAATCCAGAAGAGGTCGCTGTCCGGGAAGCCTTTGTGGAATTCCTCGGCCACTTCCGGCGGCGTGATGGTGTCGTTTTTGCCCCAAATCAAGCACACGGGCACATCCATGTCGGCCAAATCCTTGGCCATGTTGTGGCGGATGGCCGACTTCGCAATGGCGAGGATGCGCAGCACCTTGTCGCGGCTGTTCACCGCTTCGAAGCACTCGTCCACCAGGGCGTCTGTGGCATGCCGGGGATCGTAAAACGTCAACGCCACCTTCTCGCGGATGTAGGACTTGTCCTCCCGTCGCGGGAAACTGCTTCCGAAAGCATTCTCGTAAAGACCGCTGCTCGCAGTCAAGGTCAACGAAGCCACGCGGTCGAGGTGGTCGCGGGTGTAGATGAGGCCCACGTGGCCGCCGAGGCTGTTGCCCAGCAGGTGGACCTTCTCGAACCCCATCGCCTCGATGAATCCCGCGATGTGCTCTGCGAGGGCTTTTGCGCCCGTGGAGAGCAGGGGCAAATCGTAGATGGGCAGGATGGGGATGACGACGCGGAACCGGTCGCGGAAGTGGGTCCGGACTTCGGCGAAGTTGCTCAAAGCCCCGAACAGCCCGTGCAGCAGAACGAGGGGCTCGCCGCTTCCTTCCTCCACATAGGAGTACGGACCGCGCTGAACGATGGCAGGTGCTGGCGTTTGCATCGGCCGAAAGTAGTTCAAACCGGCCCCGATGTGCGCGGCTCAATCCTGCACATGCTCTCCATAGCCCGATGTGGATAACCCCGAAGTGGCGCAGGTCGAGCGCCCACAGAAAACCGCATTTTTTCCACAAAAGTGGGAGAAAGTGGGAGCGCGTGGGAAAAAGTGGGGCGCTTGAGGTACTTTTGGTCCATGCTCAACCTCCTCGGAGAATTCCCGTGCAAAGTCGACGCGAAGGGACGCCTGTCCTTTCCGGCCCGGCTGCGCAAGGAGCTCGACGCCGTGATCAAACACGGCCTCGTGCTCAACCGGGACATCTTCGAGCGCTGCCTGGTCCTGTACCCGGCGCCGGAATGGGAAAAGGTCAGCGGCGAACTCGCACGGCTCAGCCGGTACAACCGCGACCACCAGCAGTTCCAGCGGATGTTCATGAAAGGCGCCACCCACGTCGAACTCGACGGGGCCGGGCGCATCACGGTGCCCGGACTGCTGCTGGGCTACGCCGGCATCGATTTGGCCACGGACAACGAAGTCATCGTGTCCGGGCTGGGCGAGAAGGTGGAGATTTGGGCCAAACCCGCCTACGACTCCCATGTCCTGGGCGGCGGCATCGACTTCGGCGCCCTCGCAGAAACGGTGCGCAAAGACCTCGAACCGGGAACAGGCGGGCGATGAGCGCGGTGCCGTACCACATCCCCGTTCTGCGCGACGCCTGCGTCGAGGGTCTC
>CAMCYM010000252.1 GCA_945883885.1 Chryseobacterium gleum | reverse complement strand
GAATGGCCAGCTCATCAGGCGGGTACACGGCGTGTGCATGCCAGTAGAGGGCATCGTCCAGCAAGGCCTTGAGCGCACTCGCAATGTGCCACTTGTTGATGCCCAAGTTCTTGTCAGTCGATCGAAACTTCCCGGCCCACGCCCATACGTCTCCGAACATGCGCACGTGCAATTGGCGTACGAACTCTTCACTGAACAGCCGTTCCGCGGGAAGAGTGCGTCCAAGGGTCCAAATCACAGCGCGCTCGATGTTTTCTTGTTCGAATTCGTCTAACTCGCCCCGCGTTGTGACGGAGTACAGGAGAAGGCCCTCGATTTCATCTTCGTCGAGTCGGGTTTGTCCTGCCTCGGTGCCGAAGTTCAGTCCCATAGGATTTTCGGCATTTCCACGCGGAAGATTGCCGCGCGCTCAGCGATGGCAGCTTGAAGGCGTTCCTCAGAATTCGATTGGTTTTCGAGGACCATGTTCTGGTGCGTGCGCATGACGACCTGTGTGGCAAGCTCGAGGGCCCGCTGTTCAATCAAGGCCTCTAACGAGCCTGCATTGGGGACGAAACCGTAGACAAGGTGCATGTCCATAGCGGCGGCGGCTTGCTGCAGCGACCGCAGCGAAATGGTGCCTTCGCACTCACGCTTTTCCAGCGCAAGCATGCTCTGCCGCGACATACCGGCCTTCTGTCCGACTTGCTGGAGGGTCATCCCGAGTGCCGTCCTTACCGCCTTGATCCATCCGGCATGAGGGACAGCGGCAAACGGAATGGCTGCAAAACCCTTGATTTTATTGCTGAGCTGCTGCAGTTCCAGGGATTTCCGGGCAGATTTGTAAGCCATGATGCATATACTTCATCACAAATGTACACAGGAAACGCCTAAACACACTATTTTTGTATCATCATACGTTGACAAAAATGCTTTTCACCATCGGTACCGCCCGAGGTACGTGGAATCCGCACGCAACCTGTTTCTTTTGCCGTTGCTGATGTCGAAATACTCCACGAGCTTGTAGTACTTCCTGTCGTCTTGGGTTCCGTCGATTTCGTTCAAGAAGGAGTCGAAGGACATGACGGGCCGGTACTGCCCTGTGGCGCGATCGAGTTCGTACACGTCGAAGCTCGTCCCTGCTGCGGTGCCACCCGAGTAGGAATGCAACAGCCCCTTTTCGGGGTCCACGGTAGGGTAGCCCAAGGCCTGCAGCCCCTCGGGGTGAAAGCTACCCCGTTGTGGATCGAACAGGAAGCAAAGCGCCCTGTTGTCGGTTTGGTCCATGCACAGGTCGGCGTATCCATCGAAGTTCAAGTCCACAAAGCGCACCTCTTTCTTCTCGACACGTTCGGAATGCTCATAGGTGTAGGCCTCCACTAGCAGCAGGTCCCTCAGCGCGATGGTTTGCGCCTTCGCCGCGCGGTTTCGTACTGTAAATGACTGGATTCCGGCCGTATTCCATTTTTCCTTGTCGTTGCCCTTGTCGTAAATCGGCTTCCAGTCGAAGTGCAGTGTGCCCGTGAGCGCGGGGTGGATGCGGGCCAAACTCAAGGCGCTATCCCTCCGAATCACGACCCGCTCCTGCGGCAACGCGTTGCACCTCCGGCCGCTTCCACTCACCGCCACTGCGTCGGAGAGCCAGTCGAAATCCGGCGGCTCGTGCCAATCCGTCCACGCCTGCACATCCTCCTTCGGCGGCGGCGTCGGCTTGCGCAGCTCCGCCCGCACCGCCGCGGCATCGCAGGCCACCGGTTCTACATCTTCCTCTTCCTCTGCTTCCACGGTCGGTTCATCCAGCGTTGCGGTGTCTGCAGACTGCTCGATCCCAAGTTCGACGGGGGTTTGCTTCGAAGTCGCGTCGAGGCAGCCAGCAAGGGAAATGCCGGCGAGGAGAATCGCCCCGCCAAGGCGTGAGATGAGGTGCATGCACATGGAATGGTATTAACATCCGGTGTCGTGTCCAGTGGTACATCAGAAGGATCAACGGACAGGAAGTTTCGAGGTAATTTATGCTTAAATTGAAGGATTAATCCGAATGAACATGAAAATCGTCGGCGCCCTCCGCATGCAGGCTCCGCGCCTCTTTGCCGCGTTGCTACTCGGTTCATGCATCCTGATTCCGTCAATGCTCTCCAGTCAATCAACGGCATTTGAGCTGCCATACAATCCTGATTATGATGGAAATGATTACATCGGGATTGCGGATTTGCTTGAGTTGCTCGCGCTGTATGAGTCGGAGTTCAGCGAGGAGTCGCTGCATTTGAACGCAGATTCGAGTGCGGCATTGCTTGGCTTAGGAGAATTGCCGTACCCCAAGTGTGCATACGCTTGTCGCTCCCTTCCGGGGAGTTGGAAACTCGCTTCTCTCGAGGATTTGGGGATGATTTGGGACCAAATTCCCGCAGAGACCTACCTGTGGCTCGGAGGCACGGCCGAGCGTGAATTTGGAATCGAGTGGTACAAAACGCCGAACATGCTCCGCTTCCACGGCGGTGGTGAACACGCTGATTACCAGTGGCCTCCTTTATCCGCGTCGTGTTACTGTGCCACCGTTGAGCGTCGCAGAGTGGAGTATGCGACCTGCCAGGGCGCAGACATCGCGGCGTGTGCAAATGCGAAGACCTCACAAGGGTGGATTCCCCTCGGCGGCATTGCAGTCATCCCATACTACCACCATTATTCGGGATACTTTCCCCAAGTCGTCCAGGCCTTTGTGAGGTGGGTGGATTGATGGCAGGAGTGTGGACGTTTCTGGAGCGCCGATGCAAACGTGTGTGATGATGTGGCGGAAAGGCCGCGTGAAGAAGAACAATAGTGATCGGACTTAGGGCTGTTTTTCAGGCGATTTCAATCAATGCCGGTGCCCGTCAGCTCACGGTATGGCCTCGCGTGATCAACGCAACGAGCCGGTGGTTCACATAGTTATTCGGTTTTCCTATTCGCGCCTTGGTTAGGATTCCGAGTTCAACCAACTGTTCCAGATAACTGCGTGCGGTAACTCCAGAAACTTGAAGTTCATTAACGGTAAACTCAATCTTCGTGTAGGGATGTTTGAAAAGGCTGTTCAG
>CAMCYM010000251.1 GCA_945883885.1 Chryseobacterium gleum | reverse complement strand
GTCGCCCGCGCATGCTGACGGTAATGGAACGGCCGGGGTAGATCTGTGGGCCCTCGATGCCCGGGGCAACGTCCTCGCCGCAGAATCGGGGGCCGACGGTCGGTCAAAGCTGATCGCCATCCGGGGCCTCTCCGATTTCATCGTCGTCGACACCCCCGATGCCCTTCTGATTTGTCCGCGCTCCGAGGAGCAGTGGATCAAGACCTTGGTCACGTCGCTGAAGGTGGAACGCGGAGAACCGTACATCTGATGCGATCCTACGTCTACCTGGCAGAGCGGGCCCATCCGGAACCGCTGCGCGCCCGCTTCGGCGCCTACCTCTCGGGCGCTCCGGACGGCATCGATGCACACAAGGACCCGGACGAACAGGTCCGGCTGTTTTACCTCGTGCACGGGTTCGTCGCGGTTCATCCGGAGTTTTTGCCGGCGTATTCGGTCCTGTTGGACTCGGACTTCGTGGACGAATTCCCGGGCATGCGGGAGGAGCTCGTGGAACGTGCGGCCGAGGAAGTGCTGGCGTTGATTTCCGACCGAAACGGCACATTCCCGGCAAGCATGCCGTACGACGCAGGGGACAACTCCATGTTGTTCAGTCACTTGCATGAAGCTGCCTTGCTTTGGTGGCAATACAGCGCCTCGGAGGCAGGTTCGAACGATGTGATGTCGGAGTTTCCACTCGAAGTAGACGACGTTGTCGGACGCAGCGAGGACCGGGAAGACGCGATCAATTTGCTCGAGAACCTGCTGTTTGCGGACCCTTCGGATCCGCTGGATGTGCGGTTTCCTCTGCTCGCTTTGCTGGAAAGCATGGAGTTGGCGGAGTTTGTGCGTCGCTTCCCGTGGACGGCGGATGCGGGCTACCCTGCAGGGGTGGAACCGTGGTTCAAAGAGTATGCCTACGCACACCGTTCTCGCTTTCCGAAGGAGGTATTGCATTGATTTGCTTACCTTCGGGTGAACCTGCTATGCTATGAAATCGATTGCCTTGGTCCTTGTCGCCCTGTTTGTGGGCACGGTGGAGCTGTGCGCTCAGCCGATGTTGTTGCTTTCAACACAACTTGAAAACACGAATGGTGCTCCTGTAGACGTGGCCTATATGGCCTACGGTGGAGGTGCAGTTTTGACGTTTACGGGGACCACGGATGTGAACGGGTACCACGAAGTGTACCTGGGCTTGCCGTTTGCCTTCGGTGCGCCGATAGAGGTACTCGGGCAGTTCACGGATTGCACGGGTGCTATCGTCCTGGATTCGCTGGAAGTAGGGCCGTTGAACGGTTCGGAGGTCAACTGGGCCGCGACGTGGACCGCAAATTTCTGCGGAGAGCAAGGAGGTGGAGGTGGCGGTGGAGAAGGGGGGTGTGAGGTGTCCTTCGAGGTGGCCCAAACCACAGACGCCATCGGGAACCCCGTTCCTTCGTCGGTCGATGTGTGGATGGGCTCGGCCGGTGAGACGGGCGCATATACTGCGTTGTGGGATTTTGGCGATGAAGGAACAAGTACAGAGCTCTATCCCACCCACGTCTACGCGGGATCTGGACCTTATGTCTTGTGCCTGACGGCGACGTTCAGCGATCCAGCCGGGAGCATCTGCACGGCAACCTATTGCGACACCTTGGCGCTCGACGCCGAGGGGTGGCTCGGCCTGCAAGCTGGATTTACCCTCAACGTCCTTCCTGGGGCACCGTCGGTCGGGGTAACAACGGCTCCAGCGGCACCCAGCAGCGCACTCGTCTTTCCGAACCCGGCGGTACCAGGCTCCGATGTCCGATGGGCGTGGCCGGTGGCCGGTGAGCGTCCGGTCCGAGTGACCTTGACCGATGCTGCGGGAACGCAGGTGCGTTCCTTCGTGCATCGCCATGCGTCGGGACTGCTCTCGACCGCAGGGCTGGAGCGGGGAGCGTACGTGTTGACTTTGGAACAGGCGGGTCAGGTGTCCCGGACCCGGCTCGTGGTGGCGGAGTAATCAGCCGACCATGTCGGCCGGAACGACCCAGCGGTCGTAGTCTTCGGCCGTGAGGTACCCCGTCGCGAGAGCGGCTGCGCGCAAAGTGCTGCCTTCACGGTGGGCCTTGTTCGCAATCTCCGCGGCCTTGTAGTATCCGATGTGCGGATTGAGGGCGGTGACGAGCATCAAGCTGTTGTTGACCAACTCCGCAATCCGGGGAATGTTCGCTTCCACCCCATCGATGCCATGTTCGGCGAACGACACACAGGCATCCCCCAGCAACCGGGCCGATTCCAGGACATTCCGGGCAATCATCGGCTTGAACACGTTCAGCTCGTAGTGCCCCTGAGCGCCACCGAAGGCTACGGCCACGTCGTTGCCGAAGACTTGGGCGCACACCATCGTGACCGCCTCTGGCTGGGTCGGATTGACCTTGCCGGGCATGATGCTCGACCCAGGTTCGTTTGCAGGCAAGATGAGCTCTCCGATGCCCGAGCGCGGCCCAGAAGCCAGCATGCGGACGTCGTTCGCGATCTTGTTCAGCGACACCGCGAGCATGCGGAAGGCCCCGTGCAATTCGACCAGTGCGTCGTGGGATGCGAGTGCTTCGAATTTATTCGGTGCCGTGATGAAGGGATGCCCGGTGAGGGCAGCGATGTGGCGGGCGACAGCGACATCGTATCCGGCGGGCGCGTTGATGCCCGTGCCCACGGCGGTGCCCCCGAGGGCAAGTTCTGCGACGTGTAAGAGGGCGTTGCGGACCGCACGCATGCCGTAGTCCAGCTGGGCGACGTAGCCGCTGAACTCTTGGCCGAGCGTCAGGGGCGTGGCATCCATGAGGTGCGTCCGGCCGATTTTCACGATGTCGGCGAAGGCTTCGGATTTGGCGGCGAGCGCATCCCGCAGCCGCTTCACCCCTGGCAATGTCACGTCAACCGCTGCGGTGTAGGCCGCGATGTGCATGGCCGTCGGAAAGGTGTCGTTCGACGATTGCGATTTGTTGACATCGTCGTTTGCGTGGACCGGCCCTTTGCCCTCGCCCGGCGTGCCTCCGCTGAGCTCGTGGGCCCGGTGGGCGATGACCTCGTTGACGTTCATGTTCGACTGCGTCCC
>CAMCYM010000250.1 GCA_945883885.1 Chryseobacterium gleum | reverse complement strand
CGTGTCGAGGGTGGAAAGCGTTTCGATTTGGGCCCAAACAATCGGCACCACAATCGCCGCTGATGCGGCGGCAACGGCCGCCATGGCGCACAAGGCGACGAGGGCTCCCACGTTCGCAGTCAGCGGTTTGCCGCGCAGTCGAATGCGTTGCACGGCCAACACGAGCGGCCGGCCGACGAAGCTCAGGGCCACGGCGATCAGCATGTACGCAATCAGCGCGCGGAACCGCCACGCACCGTACAGCAGCAGGGCCGTACCTGCGGCACCGAGCAAGGGCCGCCATTGAATGCGGCCACCGTTGAACAGGGGGGAGGGTTCAGCCATGGAGGGTAGATGCAGGGGTCCAAACACAGCGCACCTTGCCCACATGCGCCCCGATTTCGAGCCAAGGCCGGTCCGGAAGCTCCACTTCGACCAGGCCGCAAGTGGGCAGTTCGAACCGGACGCCGGTGAGCAGCTCGACCAAGGCACTGACGCCTGGGTTGTGGCCCACCACGAGTCCCGACGTGTGTGCATCGTCAAACGTGCCGATCCAGTCCCACCAGGTGTGGGCATCCGCCAAGTAACCTTCGGAGCGTACGTCGAGGCGTTCGACCGAAATGCCGGCCGCCTGTGCCAGCAGTTCCGCAGTTTCCACGGTACGCGCAGCCGCGGAAACCGCAGTGGCTTCCGGGAAATGTGAGGCCAGCACAGCGCCTGCCCGAGCGGCATCGGCACGTCCTTTCGGAGAGAGAACGCGCAGATTGTCCGCGGTGCCTGGCGGTGCAGGTTCTGCTTTTGCGTGGCGTACAATCCAGAGGCGTCTCATGGCAACAAAGGAACTGCAAAGGCGATTTGGTTGGGCCTGTGTGTTGTTTTTAGGGGTGCCTAAAATAAATTTGCGGCATGTTGACCATTGCTTCCCAAGATTGCCTCAAGGCCATACTTCAGCTCGGCGGGCCGGAAGGAACGGCGGTCTCGACGAATGATTTGGCCCGGCGGCTCGGCACGCGTCCTGCCACGGTGACCGGTGTGGTGAACACCCTGGTAACGAAGGAACTCGCAGACCACGCGCCCTACCGCGGGGTAGGTTTGACGGCCGCGGGCAAGCGCATGGCGGTGGACCTCGTGCGCCGGCATCGGTTGTGGGAGGTGTTTCTCAATCGCCACCTAGGTTTCCGCTGGGACGAGGTGCATGCCATCGCCGAGCAACTCGAGCACGTGGAGGATGCGGAATTCTTGGCGCGGTTCGATCGCTTCCTCGGTCATCCCGAGACGGATCCCCACGGCGACCCCATTCCGCGCGAAGGTTCTGCGGTGCATGCCGACGGGGGGCGTGTGCTGTCCGAGGTGCCCGACGGATTCGTGGGCACCGTGCTCGGGGTGCTCGACAGCAGCGAGCTGTTCTTGCGGCATTTGAACCGGCTCGGGGTCGAACTGGGCAGCCAGGTGGTGGTGGGGACGACCTCCTCGTTCGACGGCAGCAAAACCGTCCGCTGCTCAGGGGCAGATGACGTGGTGCGGCCGGAGGTGGTTTGGTCAGCAGAGACCTGCGGGCGCATCCGGGTGATTTCGCAATCTGCACACGCCGAATACGATGCAACCGGTCATTGACTTTTTTGCCGGCATGCATCCGGCGATTGCAGCGCTCATCGCGACCACCGGCACGTGGCTCCTGACCACTGCGGGTGCGGCGCTGGTGTTCCTGTTCGGCGATGTGCCCCGGCGGACCCTCGATGGCATGCTCGGGTTCACGGGCGGGGTGATGGTGGCGGCGAGCTTTTGGTCCTTGCTGGCACCGGCCATCGAAATGACAGAGGGAGAGGGCTTTGCCCGGGTCATGCCTGCAGCGATAGGGTTCTTAGGCGGGGCGCTCTTCCTGTTTGCACTCGACCGTTGGACACCGCATTTGCATCTGAACTTCGGGGCGCACGAGGCGGAGGGGCCGGAGACCGCTTGGCACAAGACCACCTTGCTGGTGCTCGCCATCACGCTGCACAACATCCCGGAAGGTCTGGCGGTAGGCGTGTTGTTCGGCGGTGCTGCGGCTGGCATCGAGGGGGCCACCGTAGCCGGCGCGGTGGCACTCGCCATCGGCATCGGGTTGCAGAACTTTCCGGAGGGCTTGGCCGTGAGCGCCCCGTTGCGCCGGCACGGGGTGAGCAGGTTGCGGGCCGCAGGGTACGGATCCCTTTCTGCCGCGGTCGAGCCCATCGCCGGCGTCATCGGAGCGGTAGCGGTGTACGCCATCGAGCCTTTGCTGCCCTACGCGCTGGCATTTGCGGCTGGCGCCATGATCTTCGTCGTGGTGGAAGAAGTCATTCCCGAGACGCAGCGGGACCGGTACACGGACGTGGCGACGCTGGGCTTTGTGCTCGGATTCACCGTGATGATGGCGCTGGATGTGGGATTGAGCTGAACCTCAAGCTTCTGCCGCAGCCTGCTGGGCTGCGGGCCAAACCGCACCCGAGAACCACCCCGAGCTCATCAGCAACACCACACCGCCGTGTCGCTCCACGGCAGCGAAGCGCTCCTCGAGCGCGGTGCGGTCGGTGACCACCTCGAGGTCTGCCCGGTTGAAGCTTGTGCGCACGGCTTCCGGCGAGAGCTCGGGAAGCTGTTTGTGCCGCAACACCGCGGGATCAAAGAACACCACCGCTCGGTCGGCGGCGTCGAGGCTGCCCGCGTAGGTCGGCAGGAAGTCGGGGTTGAGCGAAGAAAAGGTGTGCAGCTCGAAAAAGGCTGTGAGCTGCCGGTCCGGGTAGGCGTCTGCAATGCCCTGGACGGTGGCCCGCACCTTCGACGGGGCGTGCGCGAAGTCTCGGAACACGGCAAAGTCGCTCGTGGACTCCACCGGTTCGAGGCGCCGGGAGGCCCCGCGAAATCCTGCGATGGCCACGTCGAAGGCGGCGGGCTCCACGCCCAGACATGCACACAGGGCGCGTGCGCCGGCGAGGTTCAACAGGTTGTGGGTGCCGACGAGCGGGCTAGACACCGTGCCGCCGTCCGCAAACTCTACCTCCGTCAGTCCGTCGCCGACGGCACGCCAAACAGGGGTCGTGTAGGGAATCCAGCGGATGTCGGTGCGCGGGCAGTCTCGGATGATTGCTGCC
>CAMCYM010000249.1 GCA_945883885.1 Chryseobacterium gleum | reverse complement strand
TGCTGTCGGTGATTGCAGGTTGCCCGAAGATACGGAGGGAACAGCTAGTGGATGACGAGTGTTCGAACGACGCGTCGCCCGAGATCCGCGTTGAGGCGGGTGACGATGTCGGATTTGGCCATCGCGCATTCTTCCTTGAGCGGACCGCTGTCGATGCGGACGGTCAATGTCCCGTCGCTCGCCAATTGAATGGACCGGGTGGCGCGCGCGATGAATGCCCCAAAACACCGCTCCCACGCCTGCATCAACTCCACCTCATCCAACCGATGCTGCATGCGATGCAATTGCACAAAGCGCTCTATCACTGCCCGGAGCGGCTGCGGATCGTTCCCATTCGTGCGCATGCCTCGAAGTTACTTCTGAACCGTGCCTCGTGCGACGGACACTACTTCGAACGCCGCGCCGGCTGTCGCGAGCAACTCCGGGACCCTTCCAGCATGGGTGTCGGTGATAAAGACTTGGCCGAAGGTGCCGTCCGAGATGCGCCGCAACAGCGCCGACATGCGCTTGACGTCCATCTTGTCGAAGACATCGTCGAGCAGCAATAGCGGCTTCAACCCGGACTTGCGGGCCAGGAAGTGCCACTGCCCGAGGCGGATCGCGATGAGAAAGGTCTTGTGCTGCCCCTGTGAACCGAACTTCCGCAATGCGCGGCTGTCGAGCATCAACTCCACATCGTCCCGGTGGACCCCCCATGTGGTACGTCGGGCTCGCCGATCGTCCTCCCTCCGGGCCTCCCATGCTGCCATGCATGCTTCTGCCGACACCTCCGCCTCGGATGTGTAGCCGATGCTGCCGTGTTCAACACCCCCAGACAATTCGGCGTGCATGGCTTCGAACTCGGGCCGGAACTCCTCCATGAACTCCATTCGGCGTGCGTGGATGGCCGCACACCGCGGGGCGAGCCGGGCATCCCAAGGCTCGAGCATCGCAGGATCCCAGACCCTGTTTTCTGCGAAATAGCGCAGCAGGTTGTTCCGCTGGGTCAGGGCTCTACCGTAATCCACCAAATGTTCGAGGTACTCCCGATCGAGCTGCGAAATGACCGAATCCATCCATTTCCGACGCATTTCGCTGCCGCCGAGTACGATTTCTGTATCGTCCGGGGCGACCATGACGGCAGGAAAACGACCGATGTGATCGCGGATGCGCTCGTACACTTTGTCGTTGCGCCGCATGATTTTGCGGATGCCTCGTTCGACGGCACAGCTGACCGTTTCCTCTTCACCGTGCCGGATGAACCGACCGCTCACCAGCAGATGCGGGGCCTCGTGCGCAATGTTCTCGGCGTCGGTAGCGTGGAAGTAACTCTTTGTGTGACAGAGGTAATGGATGGCATCGAGGACGTTCGTCTTGCCACTTCCGTTGTCTCCGACGATGCAGTTGACGCCTTCGGACCAAACGATTTCCGTGTCCGCGTGGTTGCGGAAATCCAGGAGTTGAATCCGAGTCAATTGCATGTCGCGAATTTCCCTAATTTTGCCGTCGCCTTCGCGGAACCTTCTTCCCGGACTTTTCGTTGAGGCCCCATACTTACACGAGCCCCATGGCAAAGGACACGAACGAAAACGACTTCTCCCTGGTCGATGTGCAGGAAGCGTACTCGCGGACAGAGGCATTTATGGACAAGAACCGCAAGCCGCTGCTGATCGGGATTTCCACGGTAGCCGGATTGTTCTTAGCTGTCCTTGCGTACCAAGGGTTTGTGGTGCGTCCAGCAGAAGAAGCAGCCGAGGCTGCTATTTGGCGGGCAGAGGCCTATTTCGAAATGGACTCGTTGGATTTGGCCGCATATGGCGACGGGTTCTCCGATGGCCTTGAAACGGTCATGACGGAGCATGCCGGCACGAAAGCTGGACAGCGGGCTGCGTATCGGATGGGTGTTTACCACCGCACAAAAGGTGCATGGGACGAAGCCATCGCCGCATTCAGCGAGGTGGATTTTGACGACGACGTGGTCGGACCGCTCGCCGTCGCGGGCATCGGCGATTGCCAGGTGGAATTGCAGCAGTTTGAAGAGGCAATTGCTTCGTTCGAGGATGCCGTCGGCCGCAGCGAAGGTGGCCTTGCCGCAGACGTACTCGCGCCGATGATCCTCATGAAATCGGCAGTCGTGAAGTTGGAAACCGGGGATTCAGAAGGCGCACTTGCTGATTTCAACCGGATTGTGGAAGACTACGCGTCGAGCCAGCAGGCGGACCTCGCGAAGGGGTACGCAGCTTCCTTGTCTGCGAAGTAATGTCCACAGCGGGTCGTCCAAGCGGGCGTGTCCCCAGCACCGGACTCGGGCCTGTACGGATCGGGATTGCCACGGCCGAGTGGAATACGGAAATCACCCATGCGCTGCGGGATGCTGCGGTGAAGCGCTTGCTCGAGGCCGGAGTGCCGGAGGCTTCGATCACGCAGGTTTCGGTGCCGGGAGCCTTTGAATTGCCTCTCGCTTGTGCGTGGTTGGTGACAGACGGCGGGTGCGATGCGTGCATTGCACTCGGCAGCGTCATCCGAGGTGAAACGCCGCACTTTGATTTCGTGTGCAACGCGGCTGCCCAAGGCATCTTGCGGGTGGGACTCGACAGCGGCAAACCCGTCCTTTTCGGAGTGTTGACGGACGACACATGGGACCAAGCGCGGGCGCGATCCGGCGGTGATCATGGCAACAAGGGCGAGGACTGTGCCGCGGCATGTTTGGACATGCTTGCACTGAAAAAGCAGATCGGGTGAAGTTGCCCACGTGGCCCCCGATCGTCCAGTGTGTGGTGCTTGCAGCGGTGCTGCGGCTGGTTTCAGCGGTTTTTTCCGAAGGGTACTTGATGCACGACGACCACTTCCTGGTCGTCGAAGTAGGCGCGTCTTGGGCTGAAGGGGAAGATTACAACGCCTGGTTGCCCGAAGGACAGCGCGAACGCGGGGTAGAGGTTCCCACGCCGCATCCAGGCAACTTCGTGTATCCGGGCATTCACGCAGGGCTTTTCCTGCTCATGAACACCATCGGCCTGGACACGCCGTCTGCCCAAATGGTGGTCATCCGCCTGTTGCACGGCATATGGTCGCTGCTGGTCGTGGTGTTCGGGATGCGCATCGCCGGGTTTTTAGGCGGGAGTCGTGTAGCAGAGCGTG
>CAMCYM010000248.1 GCA_945883885.1 Chryseobacterium gleum | reverse complement strand
CCCACACCAGAATTGCCGGCAAGAAGACTGGTGCCCCCGGCAGTAAGCGCAGCGCGGAGACGGTCCATCCCGGCGCCGGTCACGGCCGAAGTCTCGATTACGTCGTACCCGATCCCTGCATACAGGGCTTGCAACTCGGCGCCATGGGCCTGCCGATCTTCGGAACATGCATCAACTTTGTTGAACACCAGCGTCGTAGGCACTCCGAAGGCTTCGGCAGACACCAGGAAGCGGTCGATGAATCCCGTGGAGGTCATCGGATCTGCCGCGGTCACGACCAGAAATGCCGCATCGAGGTTCGCGGCCAAGGTGTGCACGGCATGGCTCAAATTCACCGACTTGCGCTGCAACACGTTCCGGCGCGGGTGAATGGCAACGATGAAGCCCTTTTCCTCCACCTCGACCCCGTCTCCGACCGCAATGGGATTCGTGGCGCGGTCTCCAGAGAGGCGCAACCGGCCGGCTGCTCGAACGGAACTGCGCACCCCGGTTGACATATCCACCACTTCGTACCACGAACCCGTGGAGCGGAGTACCCGGGCGGTGAAGGTCATTCGGCCGTCAACGCCTTGAAGGCCCCCTCCAATCCGCCCGGTCGTGCGGCGAACTCAGCCGTCGCACCGTCGGCCACGATTTTGCCCTTGCGTATCAACACAACGCGGTCGCACATGGCCTCGACCTCCTGCATTATATGTGTGCTGAGAATGACAGTTCGGTCCTTTCCGATCGCCCGGATGAGGTCTCGGATGTCCACGAGTTGGTTCGGGTCCAGACCCGAAGTGGGTTCGTCGAGGATCAGTACTTCCGGGCGGTGGATGAGCGCTTGGGCCAGCCCTACGCGTTGCCGATAGCCCTTCGAAAGCTGACCGATTTGCTTGTGCGCTTCCGGGGTTAGCCCCACTTCAGCGATGACTTCTTCCACGCGCGTCGTGGCGTTCGGGAGTTTATGCAGCCCGGCCACAAACAAGAGGTATTCGCGCACAAACATATCCGGATACAGCGGGTTGTGCTCGGGCAGGTAACCCACCTTCTCCCGGGTTCGTTCTGGGGAATGCTCTACGGAGTGTCCGGCCACCTCCACCTCTCCCGCAGTAGCCGGGAGGTAGCCCGTAATCAAACGCATGAGGGTGGACTTCCCGGCCCCATTCGGACCGCAAAGTCCTAGGACCTGCCCAGCCGGCACCTCAAGCTGTACCCCATCCAAGGCGCGCTGCGCACCAAACTCCTTCGACACGTTGTGGATTCGAATCATAGGTAGGTGGTGCGATTCTTGCTTTTGGGCGAAGTTACCGACTTTGGAAATCCCGGCCACGCTTCAGCGCTGCAACCGGTCATACTTTCGCCCCTAGCGTTCGCTGCAATTCCTTTCGCATGACCTCGATCCCGAAGCTCTCCGTTGTCATTTGCACCTACAACCGTGCAGCTTACCTTGGAAATGCCCTCCGCAGTTTAGATGAACAGACAGCGCCGGCCTGGTGCTTTGAGGTTATCGTTGTGGACAATGCTTCTACCGATTCAACAAAATCCGATTGCCTCGAGCTCATCCCTAAGCTACACAATGCGAACGTGCACTTTCTCCAAGAAATAAAGCCCGGTGCTTCATTTGCGCGAAACACCGGTGCACTGCTTGCACGCGCACCCCTATTGTGCTTTATGGACGACGATGCCGTCGCTCGTCCAGACTTTGTTGAAGCCATTCTCGATTTCTTTGACCACTATCCCCATGCCGTCGGCATGGGGGGGCAAATTTTCCCGCTCTTCCTCCCTGAACGTCCCCATTGGATGAGTACCTATGTAAGCTCGTTGGTGGGTCACTTCAGCTATGCGGATTCAATCGTCGAGTTTTCGAGGGGGCAATTCCCGTTCGAATCCAACATGACCGTAAAAACGCAGAAGTTTCGCGAAATCGGAGGTTTTAGCGAACTTTTACCAGGAGTTGTAGGAGCTGTTCGCATCGGCGGGGAAGGGAAAGATTTGTTCCTGCGGCTTACCGCGAACGGCGGAAAAGTTTACTACTCTCCTGCCGTCGCTGTTGACCACGTGGTCGAAACATCAAAACTCACACGCGAGTACCTGCAGAATGTGGCAGAAGGTATCGGCCGAGGAGAGCGCATTCGAACGATGGCCCGGGGAAGGTTCTTTTTCGCTCTGAAAGTTGCGGAACATCTGCTGAAACTCGGACCGGCCGGCGTTCGGTGTGCTTCTTATCTGCTTGCAGGCAAACCAGCGTATTGTATGCCCCTGATCCGGATGCGGATGGATACCTTGAGCGGACTTTTTCGACGGGTTGACACGTAATCTGAGGGTAGAAACTGCATCAGCGCCTCAGATCATCTTGTACAACAAACTTGGCAAGCGCCACGCCATGGTTCCCATTGTCGCTCCCATTTTCGGAAAGCCTGATCTGCAAAGTGCGCGCAACTTGAAGCTCACAAGCCACCACCGAATGCATAAGATTGCCTGAAGTGCGCTCACATCATTCTTTGACCGAGCCGTGTTTCCCTCAATGAGTTTTTCACCAAGCGCCCTCAATTCACTCCATGAGAATTGTATCGCTTTCAATTCCACTTTCCCGGCAAACCAGAGACGATTCAATTCCAGCTCTCTCTCGGAAAGCCTCAATCCCAAACTTATCGTAAGGTGCCTTTGAAGCATCTCGTCAGCATGTTGACGCTGGATTTGTGCTTTGACTACAGAAATGTTGCTCCCGTGCAAGCGATAGTGCAGCAGCACCTCACCGAGGTTACACAGGCGGAATCCATGTTCTGCCAGTTCGAGCCAGAGTGCATAATCTTCACAGTGAGCCGCTTCTGGGTTGTAAGGGTGTGCTTTGAAGACTTCGGATTTCCCCATTACAGAAGGGTGTATCAGCGGAGACTGAAACAACAGCGCAGCGCGAACTTCATCCGGTTGTGTGACCCGTTTCCACGTACGCCCCAATTCACCATGAGCATCCATCAGGCGTGCCCACGTCCCACATACCGCGCATTCAGGATGTTCTCGTAAAAAATTTATCTGTTTCTGGAATCGGTGTTTCACCGAAACATCGTCTGCATCCATGCGAGCGATGTATTGCCCACGTGCAACAGCTACACCGAGATTCAAGCTGTAAATCAACCCTCTATTTTCGTTGTTAGA
>CAMCYM010000247.1 GCA_945883885.1 Chryseobacterium gleum | reverse complement strand
CTGCACATATCCCATCTCAGGGAGCATGGCCTCGATGGTGACGGTCATGGTTGAATCCATAATCACCACGAGCGGATTTCGGTCATTGAAGATGACTTGGTGGTAGTCGTATACAAGGCCTTCAGCAGGAGCCAGTGTGAACGTGCCATCCGGGCCGATGGTTGTTTCGGCTACCGTAATGAATTGAGATCCACGCAGGTCGCGCAACTCCACTTTTGCGCCGGCCCCATTTGGGATTTTCCCATGGATGACGTTGCCTTCCGAACCTTTGCCCGATTCGGTTTCAGAACCTGAACAGCCTGTCCCGGTCCAGGCGCTGATTGCAAGTGCCATCAACATGGCATACCCCTTCAAAAGCTTCATGGTGCAAATATCGGGAATTTCACCACCGACCCCGCACGGGAACGGCGGCGAGTGCCGCATGCAACCAGCTGCGGAAGGCCTCGGCGTCATCGAGCGCGAACGCGAGCCGTTCGACGAGAATCGGAACGTCCGCCAGCCGGTCCGCAAGGGGCCCGAGCCGCACGGCGTCTTTCTCGGTCAGGACCAGGCCTTCGGCGGCGGAGGTGCGCACTGCCGTGCGCCAAACTTCGACATCGGCCTCCGTGAACCGCGCATGGTCGGGATACGGCAGCGTGGCACAGACGTCGAATCGGTCTTCAAGCCCCTCAAAAAAGCGCTCCGGACGGGCGATCCCTGCGACCGCCACCACCCGCGGCCTCCCCTCCAGCGCCCGCTCCGAAACGACGGCCCGCTCGGCCCGCACCCCCCACACCGGCCTCCCCTCGGGCACCACGGCCAGCCCCCGCAACTCGGCACGCGGGTCCGCCCCTTCCGGACAGCGGGTCACCACCACCGCATCGCAGGTCCGCAGCCGCGACGGCAGGTCGCGGAGCCGCCCCGCCGGCAACAGCGCGTCCCCGATGACCGGGCGCGTCGCATCGACGGCGGCCACCGCCAGGTCCGGCCTGAGCCGACGGTGTTGCCACCCGTCATCGAGCAGCACCCACCGCACATCGGGCCGCTCCGCCTTCAACCGCCTCACCCCCTCAAGCCGGTCCGCACACACCGCCACGACGCACCCGGTCGCCGCCCTTTTCATCATCAGCGGCTCATCCCCCACGACCTCGGCGCGGTCCCCGACCTCCACGATCCGGAACCCCGACCCGGTCCTCCGGTACCCCCGGCTCAGGATGGCCACCCGCCCTTCCCCGGCCCACGCCGCCACCTCGGCGGCAAGCAGCAAGGTCAGTGGCGTCTTCCCCGTTCCGCCCACGGCGACGTTGCCCACCACCACCGTCGGCAGCACTGCGTACTCCGATCGCAGCACCCCCGTGTCGTAGAGAACGTGCCGCAGCCGGACCACGGCGCCGTAGAGCGCGGCGAGCGGGAGGGCCCAGCGGTGGATGCGCGGCGGTGGGACGGCGTGGGGCGTGTACATTCGTGGGATGCAAGATGCACATTCCTCCGCTACGCCCGCCGCCACCGTGGCGGACGTGGTGCGTGTGCTGCACCGTTGGGCCGACCCTTCGCTGCAGGCGGACTACGACAACAGCGGGCTGCTGGTGGGCGAGCCGGACGCGCCGGTGACCCGGGTGCTCGTTTCGCTCGATTGCACCGAGGCCGTCGTCGCAGAGGCGGCGGAATGGGGCGCGCAGCTCGTGGTGTCCCATCATCCCGTGGTGTTCAAACCGATGAAGCGGCTGACGGGGGCGACGCCGGAGCAGCGGACCGTGCTGGCGGCGGTGCGGGCGGGCGTGGCGCTGCATGCGATCCACACGAACCTCGACCACGTGGCAGACGGGGTGAACCGGGTGCTGGCGGATTCCATCGGGTTAGATGCGAGCACCTTGCGCATCCTTGCGCCGCTGCAGGGGCAGTGGGTGCAGCTGGTTGTGTACGTGCCTGAGGACGCGGCGGAGCGGGTGGAGGCGGCCCTGTTCGCGGCGGGTGCGGGCGCGCTGGGGAACTACGAGGCGTGCAGCTTCCGGAGTGGCGGGACGGGCGGCTTCCGGCCGCTCGACGGGGCGAATCCCGCGGTGGGCGCGGTGGGTGCGCGGGAGGAAGTCCGCGAAGAGCGCATCGAGGTGCTGGTGGACCGTTGGAAGGTACCGGCGGTGCTGGCTGCGATGCGGCACGCCCATCCGTACGAAGAGGTGGCCCATGCGGTGGTGCCACTCGAGCAGCCGCATCCGGGGGTGGGGGCGGGGCTCATAGGCGAACTTCCGGAGGCCGAAAGCGAAGAGGCCTTTCTCGCGCGGGTGGCCAAACAGTTAGGCACCCCGCTCTTGCGCCATTCCGCCCCGACCGGTCGGCCCGTGCGCCGCGTCGCCGTGTGCGGGGGGTCGGGCAGCTTCTTGTTGCCCGATGCGGTGGCTGCGGGAGCGGACGCGTTTGTGACCGCCGACGTGACCTACCACCGGTTTTTCGAGCCGGACGGCCTGCTGCTGCTTGTGGACGCGGGCCACTACGAGACTGAAGTGCAAACTTGTGCGGCGATTGTCCGCAGAATCAACGAGGAATTCCCTAATTTCGCCGTCCGTTTGGCGCGTCACGCGCCGAATCCCGTCCACTACCGCTGAAATTCCCACCATGAGCAAGAACGCAAAGGTCACTTCCGCAGAGGACAAGCTGCGCGCCCTGTACGATTTGCAACTGATCGATTCGCGCATCGACCGGATCCGCGTGGTCCGGGGGGAGTTGCCGCTCGAAGTGCAGGATCTCGAGGACGAACTCGTAGGCCTGTCTACGCGGTTGCAGCGCCTCGAGGAGGAACTCGACGAAGTGAACCAGCGCATTACCGGCTACAAGATCCAGATCGACGAGAGCAAAGGCCTGATTGCGAAGTACACGGAGCAGCAGAACAACGTCCGGAACAACCGGGAATTCGAGTCGCTCGCAAAAGAAATCGAGTACCAAACGCTCGAAATCGAGCTCTGCGAGAAGCGGATCCGCGAGTGCAAGCTCCAGGTCGAGGACAAGCAGACGGTGGTCGATACCAGCCGCACCCGCTTCGAGCAGCGCCAGGACGACCTCAACGCGAAGCGCGCAGAACTCGAGGAAATCATCTCCGAGACGCGCCACGAGGAAGACGTGCTGGTGAAGCTGAGCGACGAGATGGCCACGACCATTGAGCAGCGTTTGCTGCTGAGCTACCGCCGGATCCG
>CAMCYM010000246.1 GCA_945883885.1 Chryseobacterium gleum | reverse complement strand
CTCCCCTCACCCCCAACCTCGTTCTCAATCTCGTTCTCAATCTCAATCTCGTCCCCAACCCCAACCTCGTCCTCAATCTCGTCCTCAATCTCAATCTCAATCTCAATCTCGTCCTCAACCTCAACCCCATCCCCACCCCCCACCCCCTCCAGCAGCGCCGCCGGCGCCAGCGCCGAGACCTTGAAGACCGCGAAGGCATGGCGTTCGTCCCCGGCCGTGGCGCGGATCACCGCCAGGACCTCGTCGCGCGCGGCATCGAGGTGGGATTCGGCGTATTTGCCTTCTGCGCTGTAATCGAGGATGGTGTGGACGCCGCCGCGGGCGAGCCGGGCCACCGTTGCTTCCGTTTCAGCGATGGTCTCGCCGCCGCAGAAATGGCTGAAAACCGTAGGGCGCAGGGCCCACGCGACCGGCAGCCGCAGGGCAAGCGCGAGCCGCAGCAGGTGCTTGCCGGCCTTCACGGCGGCGGGCGAGCCGACCGCGCGGAAGAGGAGGAGGGCCCGGCGCAGCTCGCGGTCCGAGAGGTGGGCAAAGGCCCGGGCGGTGTTCGAAAAATCGGGCTGCATCGCGGTCGCGAAGGTACGCAGACCTCCGGCCGGGCGTGAGTAACTTCCCGCCATGAACACGATGACCCCACTGGCCACTGCGGCGGCGGCGTACACGGCGCAGCACCGCGACCGTTTTCTCGAGGAACTGTTCGAACTGCTCCGCATCCCCTCGGTGTCGGCGGACCCGGCCCATGCGGGGGACGTGGTGCGCTGCGCGGAGGCCGTCGCCGAGGCGCTCCGGAAGGCCGGTGCGACCGGGGTGGAGGTGCTGCCGACCGCGGGCTACCCCGTCGTGTACGGCGAGCGGCTCGTCGATCCGCAGGCGCCCACCGTGCTCGTCTACGGACACTACGATGTGCAGCCGGCGGATCCGTTGGAACTTTGGGAGTCGGACGCCTTCGAGCCCGTGGTGCGGCAGACGCCGGTGCATCCCGGCGGGGCCATTTTTGCCCGCGGGGCGTGCGACGACAAAGGCCAAATGTTCATGCACGTCAAAGCCCTCGAAGCCATGGTGGCGACCGGCGAGGTGCCGTGCAACCTCAAATTCATGATCGAAGGCGAGGAAGAAATCGGCTCGAAGCACCTCGACGCCTTCCTCGAAACGCACCGCGCGCGGCTGCAGGCGGACGTCGTCCTGGTCAGCGACACGGGCATCGTGGCGAACGACTGCCCGTCGATCACCGTCGGCCTGCGCGGCCTCAGCTACGTCGAAGTGGAAGTCACGGGGCCTAACCGGGACCTCCACAGCGGCCTGTACGGCGGCGCGGCCCCGAACCCCATCAACATCCTGTGCGAGCTCGTGGCGTCGCTGAAGGACGCAGAGGGCCGCATCACCGTGCCGGGCTTCTACGACGACGTGGTGGAGCTGACGGCGGCGGAACGGGCCGACCTCGCGCGTGCGCCGTTCGACGAAGCGGCGTACCGGGACAGCATCGGCATCGGGGCGACGGCGGGCGAGCCGGCGTACACCGCGCCGGAGCGGATGAGCATCCGGCCCACCCTCGACGTGAACGGCGTTTGGGGCGGCTACACCGGAGAAGGCGCGAAGACGGTGATTGCGTCGAAGGCGTCTGCGAAGATTTCCATGCGGCTTGTCCCGAACCAAACCCCCGACCGCATCACCGCCCTCTTCTCTGCCCACTTCGCGGCCATCGCGCCGCCCTCCGTCCGCGTGAAAGTCACCGCGATGCACGGCGGGATGCCAGCCGTGACGCCCACCGACTCGGCCGCGTACCGCGCAGCGGCGGCGGCCATGGAAGACACCTTCGGCGTGCCGCCGGTGCCGCACCGCAGCGGCGGCTCCATTCCCATCGTCTCGAGCTTTGAGCGGATTTTGGGGCTGAAGACCGTGCTGATGGGGTTTGGGCTGGACAGCGACGCGATCCATTCGCCGAACGAGCACTACGGGCTGTTCAACTACTTCAAAGGCATCGAGACCATTCCGCTGTTTCACGCCCACTTCGCCCGGCTGCACCGGGAAGGACAGGCATGAGGCTGCTGTTGTTCGCGTGCCTGCTGGCCGTGGCCACGGGCTGCGGCTTCGTGGAGTCGCCGGAATTCCGCGGCATGCGGGGGTGGGACGAGGTCGCGTTCTCGGCGACGGGCGGGGCGCAGGGCACGGTTCTGCTGGTCCTGTACAACCCGAACCCGGTGGCGCTGACGGCGACCGAGGTGGAGGTGGCGCTGAGCGTGCGCGGCAAGCGGGTGGGGACGTTGACGCTGCCGGAAGGAGCGGTGCTGCCGGCGCGGCAGGAGCATGCGGTGCGGCTGGCGGTGGCCACCGATCCGGGCCAGTTGGGACGCGTCCTCGGCGACGGGCTGATGGCCTTCATGACGGGCGGCGCGTTGCCGGTGCGTGCGGAAGGGACCGTGACGGCGAAGGCCTTGGGATTTTCAAAGGAAGTACCTGTAGATGTGACTGTTAATCTGCCGATGCGATGAAGCATTTCGTCCTTTTTGCCGTGGGCTGTTGCCTCGCGGGCGCGCCCGCCGCGGCCCAAACCTGCAGCCGGAGCGCCGTCGACGCCGTCGACTCCCTCCTCGCCGGCACCACCGTCCGCCACCTCGGCCCCGGCACGATGAGCGGACGCGTCACCGCCATCGCCGTCGAACGGGACCGGCCGCACTTCCTCTACGTCGGCACCGCCTCGGGCGGTCTGTTCCGCAGCACCACGGCCGGCACCACGTGGGAATCCCTCTTCGACGACGGCCCCACCGCCAGCATCGGCGCGGTGGCCCTCGCCCCCTCGAATCCGGACGTGCTGTGGATCGGCACCGGCGAGGGCAACCCGCGCAACTCCCACAGCAGCGGGCGCGGCGTCTTCCGCTCCCTCGACGGCGGCGCGACGTGGGAAGGCATGGGCCTCGAAGGCACGCGCACCGTTCACCGCATCGTCGTCCACCCGACCGACCCGAAGCAGGTGTGGGTCGCCGTAACAGGGAGCGCGTGGGGCGACAGCGAGGAGCGTGGGGTCTACCGCACGAAGGACGGCGGGGCGACGTGGAAAAAGGTCCTGTACGTCGACGCACGGACGGGAGCGGCGGAGCTCATCCAGGACCCTTCGAACCCGGACAAGCTCTTCTGCGCCATGTGGTCGCACCGGCGGGAGCCGTGGTTTTTC
>CAMCYM010000245.1 GCA_945883885.1 Chryseobacterium gleum | reverse complement strand
CACCTACATCAACCGCTGGGCGGACCTGAGCAACACGCACTTCAGCTGCGACCGCATGCACGAAGTCCTCGACAGCATGGTTGCGGTCATCGATCCGGAAATGCAGCGCCACATCCAGCGGTGGGGGGGCAATTACGGTGGCTGGCAGGCAAACGTGCAGGAAATCCACGACTTCATCGACGACCGGTGCGCGGCTACGCTCATCGGCGGTCTCGAAGATTGCTACGAGGTCGAAGCGGTGAGCGTGACGGTCATCATCGATGGCCTCGGCGAAGTGGAAATCAATTCGGTAGACATCGGTCCCGCCGACAGCCCGCTGTCCGCAACCTACTTCGCCGGGGTGCCGATGCAGCTCACCGCCGAAGCCACGCTAGGGATGGAGTTCATCGGGTGGGAGGTGGTCAGCGGGGACGTGGTCCTCGCCGATCCGATGAATCCGGTGTGGGGCTTCGAGTTGACGGGGGACGTGGAGATCATTGCGCACTTCGCGCCTGCGATGGACCCGCAGCCCATCGTCTTCCGGGTGGAGCCGGCCGGTGCCGGTTCAATCGCGGTAGACGGCGGCATCCTCGCATCGCTGCCTTCTACGGAATTCCTCGTGGGAAGCCACACCTTCGCCGCAACGCCGGTGGACGAATGGCACGTCTTCACGGGGTGGTCGACGACTGGGCTGGGGGTCACCCCCTCGGATGTTTCGCCGACGGTTTCGTGCTTTGTGAACCAACCGGATACCATCACCGCGCACTTCGCGGAGATCGTCCACGTCGACCTCGTGGTCCGCGTGGAGCCGCCGTACGCGGGTTCTGTGCGCATCGAAGGGGGCGTCGTGGTGGTGAACGAATGGGAGGGAGGCCTCGAGCCCATCGGGCCGGTGGATGCGCTTGCCACCCCTGCGGAGAATTTTGAGTTCGTGCGGTGGGAAGGGGCGTATTCAAATCCTTCGCCCGGACCGGAGTTTGCCGAGGTGGCGTTCCCCGTAGAGGGTTCCGACACCCTCACGGCCTACTTCCGGCCGGTGGATTTTGCCCTGTACGTTCCGTCGGCCTTTTCACCGAACAACGACGGGCTGAACGACGCGTTCCTGCCCGCGGGTGCGGCGTGGGGCGGTGCGATGTACCGGTTCGTGGTGCTCAACCGGTGGGGGGAGCAGGTGTTCTCGAGCACCACACCGGGCGAGCCGTGGATCGGGCAGCACCAGGGCGCCGGTGCGCAGCATTTCGTCCCGGACGGGGTGTATGCCTTTGAGGTGACAGCGGTGGACGTGCACACCGGGGTGCCGGTGACACGGTCCGGGTGGGTTCAGGTGGTGCGCTGAGCGCGGCGGGCGACGAAGGTGCTCGCCACCAAGGCGAGGATGACGATGCACATGCCCGCGGCAGCGCCGAGGCTGAGCCGTTCGTCGAAGAAGGCGTAGCCGAAGAATGCGGCTGCGAGGGCGCCGACGTATTTGAAGGGCATGACGGTGCTGGCATCGTCGCGGTGGAGGGCGACGGTCATCGCAATTTGGGCCAGCACGCTCAGCACGCCGATGGCCGCGGCTTCGCCCCATTCCACGCCCGTCAGCGGATGCCAATCCCACGCTACGGGCATTGCGGTCAAAGGCACCGCCACGAGATGGAACCAGAGCACCACGCCCACCGGGTGGTCCGTGTCGCGGCAGCGCGAGGTGGCGACGTAGGAAACGGCCGCGAAGGCCGCGCTGAGCAGGCCCAGTCCCCACAATTCCCAAGATACCATCGGGTCGAAGCCTTTGATGAGGACGACACCGACGAAGGCGAAGGCGAGCAATGCCCACTGGAGCGGACGCGTGGTTTGGCCCAGCACGGGCCCGGCCAGCAGCAGCGTAAACACCGGGCTGGTATACTGGATCACCGTGGCGGAGGCCAGCGGCATGTGGCGTACGGTGTGGAAAAACGCGGACAGCGAGAGCACCCCGGCGATGCCGCGGATGAGCATCCACCGCCGGTTCGTGCCGAGCACCGGCAGCCTGCGGTAGACCAAATACCCCGCCGTCACCACCAGCGACAGCGCCGACCGCAAAAACACCAGCTGCAACGTGGGCAGGTGGCGCAGATCCTTCACGAGCACGTTCGCCAGGGCAAACAGCACGACCGACCCCACCATCCACGAGATGCCCCGGCCCGCCCCGGCCATCACATGTTCCTACGGTAGGCCCCGCCGACTTCGAAGAGGGCTTCGGACAACTGTCCGAGCGAGCAATTCCGAACCGCGTCGAGCAGCGCATCGAACACGTTGCCGCCTTCTACCGCCGTCTTGCGCACCCGGTCAAGTGCCGCGCGCGTCGCTGCCGGATCGGCCGCATGCAAAGCGGCGAGTTGGGCGAGCTGGTACTGCTTTTCTTCTTCCGTGGCGCGGATGACTTCGCCCGGCACGATGGTGGGTGAGCCTTCGCGCGAAAGGAAGGTGTTCACTCCGATGATGGGGTACTCGCCCGTGTGCTTCAGCATCTCGTAGTGCAGGCTCTCTTCCTGGATGCGGGAGCGTTGGTACATGGTCTCCATGGCGCCTAAGACGCCTCCGCGTTCGGTGATGCGGTCGAATTCGGCAAGGACGGCTTCTTCCACGAGGTCCGTGAGTTCCTCGATGATGAACGCGCCCTGCAGCGGGTTCTCGTTTTTTGCGAGCCCAAGTTCCTTGTTGATAATCAACTGGATGGCCATCGCACGGCGGACGCTGTGCTCCGTGGGTGTGGTGATGGCTTCGTCGTAGGCGTTCGTATGCAGCGAGTTGCAGTTGTCATAGATCGCGTAGAGCGCCTGCAACGTGGTGCGGATGTCGTTGAAGTCGATTTCCTGGGCGTGGAGGGAGCGGCCGGACGTCTGGATGTGGTATTTCAACATTTGGGCCCGGGGCGAAGCGCCATAGCGCTCGCGCAGGGCTTTTGCCCAAACCCTCCTCGCCACCCGCCCGATCACCGCGTACTCCGGATCGATGCCGTTCGAGAAGAAGAAACTCAGGTTCGGCCCGAACGCGTCGATGTCCATCCCCCGACTCAAGTAATACTCCACGTAGGTGAAGCCATTCGCCAGGGTGAAAGCGAGTTGCGTGATGGGATTCGCCCCCGCTTCCGCGATGTGGTACCCGCTGATCGACACGGAATAGAAGTTCCGCACCTGTTCGCGGATGAAGGCCTCCTGCACATCGCCCATCAG
>CAMCYM010000244.1 GCA_945883885.1 Chryseobacterium gleum | reverse complement strand
GCGCCCGGTCCGCTTCGCTCCACCGCGCCCATTCCCAACTTCCCAACAGCGGCACGGCCACGAGTCCGAGCTTGACCTCGAGGGCAAACAGGCCCGCCGCGCCATCGTCCGAAGACCACAACCCCAGGACGTGCAATGCATAGAACATGATCGGCCCCGCCACCAGCGGCCACGGAAAACCGGACCGGGGCCAGGCACGCTCCCGCATGCCGCGCACGGCCGCCGCAAGCAACCATCCGCACAACACGGCTGTGGAAGCACGCGGGTGCAGCGGAAGCACAGCCGCCAGCGCCACCGGCCAAAACAGGGGCAGGTCAGCGCGTGAGAACCTTCGCACGGGCTACCGGGTTGCGCCGCAACAACAAGAAATGCAGGATGCCTTCCCAATACCCCCCGCCGTAGCCCCCGTGGATGCAGGCGAACGCCCACAAAATGCCCGGCACATCGCGGACACGCTCTGCTTGGACCGAAGCCGAAGCCAAGGCCCCTGCCAGCCAAAGTCCCACCCCAGAGCCGAATACGAGGACCGGCACGCGGTGCCACACCGCCGGCAACCAGCCCGCTGCATCGGCCCCGGCGAGCACAACCGCCGTGAACAATCCGGCGAGAAAAAGCGCGGGAACCACCTGCCGCGTGGTGGTGACGGTGCCGTGCTTGCGGTTGACGAACACCTTCCAGTAGCCGTATTGCCGGTATTGGGCCGCGAGCCTGCGGTAGCTCGAGCGTACGAAGTAACTGCTTTGAATGCGGGGATCGAACCAAATCCGCCAGCCGGCCTCGTGCAGCCGAAAATTGAGTTCGTCGTCCTGGTTGCGCACGAGGGACGCGTCGAACAACCCGATTTCTTCGAGGGCCGTCCGGCGGTAAGCCCCGAAGGCCACGGTATCTACATGGCCCGCAAGCCCGCCCGTGCGGAACCGGGCGTCCCCTACGCCGAAAGGTGTGCTCAAGGCCATGCCGATGCGGCGGGCGGTGGGCGTGCCGTGGATTTGGGAAACGGTGCCACCTACACAGCCGCTCTCCGGATGCGCCCGCAGAGCTTCCGCATTCCGCTGCAAAAAATCCGGCGCACACCGCGCATGGGCCCCGAAAATCACCACCGTCTCACCCCGGGCCGCTTGGATGCCGCGGTTCAGCGCCACGGGGGTGATGCGGTCGGGGTTGTCCACGACTCTGAACCGCGGATCCCGCACCGCCCAGGCCTGAAGCAGTTCCCGCGTGCCATCGGTGCTGCCTCCGTCGGCGACCAGCACCTCGAACGGCTCCCCGGGATCTTCCTGCGTGGCCAGGGCCTGCAAGGTCGCATCGATGTACGCCGCCTCATTCAGGCACGGTATCACCACAGAAATCATGGAGCGAAAGGTACTGCCCTTCGCAAGAGGGCTTTGCGGTGGTGGTCGCAATGCGCCGCCAAGAAATTCAACAGGGCTGGAATGGTTATGCTCCCCGCAAACGGGTGGCGCACAAGCAACCGGTCATCGGCAGCTTCTGGAATTCCACTGAGGGCTTCATGCAAGGCTGCAGTGGTGCCGTCCACCCCGACCGGTTCTCCGCGCGGAAGCACCGCTTCCGGCGACTCGAATCGCTGCGATGAACGCAGAGCCTCAAGCAGGGCGAATGCACGTTCATGCGCATGTGAATCCACGATCGGAGCTTCTACCCAGGCTTCGGTTTGGTTCGCAATTTGCATGCGAAAAACCGCCGATACCCGCGCCAAATGCTCCGCGGTCTCCCCGGTTCCCCACCCCTCCTCTCCTTCCACCGCCGGAACTTCATCCCTGAACCGCGCTTCGGCCACCCGCAACCGCTCGAACCCGCGCACCCGCGGACTGCCCGCCGCATCCATCGGCACATGGGGAATGCCGTCTTCGAGGTACCCCGGTCCGGAGACCGCAAAGCCGAAGGTCCGGTAGAACCCCTCAAGGTGAGCCTGGGCGCTCAAATGCACCGTCGCCTCCCCGACCGGACAGGCCTGCAGCGCGCGCTCCATAAGCGCATACCCGACCCCGGTCCCCCGAAGATCCGCCCGTGTGACCACCCGTCCGATCACCGGCCCGGGCAAGATCCGGGCACAGGCCGCCACACCGCGGTCGTCTTCCGCCCACAGGTGCAATGCCTCCGCATCGCGGCCGTCGAGATCGAGGTAAGCACACGTCTGCTCCACGACGAACACGTCCGCGCGCAGCTGCAAGATGCCGTACAGCGCATCCCGATCGAGCGCATCCCACGCATGCAAAAACCACCGCATGGGCCGAAGGTACACGCGCTACCTTTACTGCGATGGCTGGAGGCACGAACATCCTTTCTGCGGAAGGACTTGAGAAGCGAATCGGTGAGCGGTTGCTGTTTGAAGGGGTCACCTTCGGCCTGGCCGAAGGCCAAAAAGCGGCCCTCATCGCCCGCAATGGCGCCGGCAAAACCACACTCCTCCGTGCCATCTGCGGCACCGAACCCGCGGACTCTGGGCGGGTGAGCCTGCGGGCGGGGGTCCGCTGGGCCCTGCTCGACCAAGAACCCGCCTTCGCCCCCGATGCCACGGTGCTCGACGCCCTGTACGCCGGGGACATCTCCGCCGTACAAGCCTTGCGGGCTTTCGGAGCCGCCGCCGCCTCGGACGACCACGAAGCATTGCAGCGGGCCACCGATGCGATGGATGCCACCGGTGGCTGGGACTACGAAGCCCGCGCCCGCGAGGTGCTCGGTCGGCTCAACCTGCACGCGATGGACCGCAAGGTGTCCACCTTGAGCGGCGGCGAGCGGCGGCGCATCGCCCTCGCCCGGGTCCTCATCGAGGAGCCGGACCTGCTGTTCCTCGACGAGCCGACGAACCACCTCGACCTCGAGATGGTGCAGTGGCTGGAGAAGCATTTGGCCACCGCCCGAACGACCCTCCTCATGGTCACCCACGACAGGTATTTCCTTGAGAACGTGTGCAGCACGATCTTCGAACTCGACGGAGGCACGCTGCACAAGTACACCGGGAACTATGCCTACTTCCTCGAAAAACGCGCCGAGCGCATCGAGAACGCCCACGCCGTGCGGGACCGGGCACGCAGCGTGCTCCGCCGCGAACTCGAATGGATGCGCGCGACCCCTTCGGCACGGACCGGGAAGTCAAAGAGCCGCATCGACCGCTTCTACGAAATCAAAGAAGAGGCCCGGAAACGGCTTGAGGAAG
>CAMCYM010000243.1 GCA_945883885.1 Chryseobacterium gleum | reverse complement strand
CTGTTGGATGCCGTCAACCTGTTCGAAGTGGTTGTTTTTTGTTTCATCACCGGCAATGCGGACATGCACCTGAAGAACTTCTCGCTGCTCGAACAAGCGGGCCTCGGCATGGTCCTTTCGCCGGCGTATGATTTGGTCAATACAGCCCTTGTGAATCCCGCCGATAACGAAGAGTTGGCACTGACGCTCAATGGCAAAAAGAGACGGCTCAAGCGACAAGATTTCGTATCCGCAATGACGGCAGTAGGTCTGCATGCTGCGCAACAAACGAAGGTGATGGGAAAGTGGCATCGTGCACTCCCTGATTGGCACGAACTCATCGATCGCAGTTTCCTCAGCCCGGATTTCAAAGCCCGATACAAAGACCTCATCCGCGACCGTATGCAACGCTTGAAGTGATTCGCGGCCACCTCGCGCGGCATCTCAACCCCTCAACCTCAACCCTCAACCCCCGCGGCGCAGCCGCGTCTCATCCCTCGCGGCACAGCCGCGCCTCGTCCCTCGTGGCACAGCCGCGTCATCCCTACTCCTTCACCACCGGAAACCGCGCCACCTCTGAACCGCAGCGCTGTTCGAGGAGGTAGATGCCAGAGGGAAGGTCGGGAACATGGAGCGCCGAGCCGGGTGTCAGGACCACGGGTGAGGTGACGGCGCGCGCTGCGAGGTCCCGGAGTACGACCTCCGACGGGGCTCCGGATCCGCACGGTGCCGGAGTAAGGGTGCGGCTGAAGGGGTTCGGAAACGGTGGAGCGGCGGCGGCAACGAACGGGGAAACCACGGCCGAAGCGCAGTCGATGGTGGTGAGCGTGTGGGGCGTGCCGCTGTCGAATTCCTCGAGGGCCGTCCACGCGGTGAGGTCGTCCTTGAGGTGGAAGTCAAACCACGCGGTGAGCAAGGCCGTGGTGAGGGCCAAATGGGTTTCGCGATCGAGCCCAGAAAAGAAGAGCTCCCCCAAATCGCACAGGGAGCCCGCATCCGCATACCCGCAATGGCCGCCTTCGAGGAGGGAGACGAACGTCCGGCATTCCGCGGCAGTGGCGTCGTGGATGGGAAGGTGGTGTTCCGAAGGGGGAGTGACGGCGTCCGCGTCGCCCGACAGGATCAAGGAGGGCACCGCGACGTAGGCGGCCGCGGCGATGGCGGAGGGGTTTGTTTCGGCCGGAGCGAGGCCGACGATGCAGTCGAGGGCAAAGGCCGAGAGGGGGGCGGCAGCAGCGGCGGCTAGCCAGGTGGCGCCGCCTCCCATGCTGTGGCCTGCGATGGCCCGGCGGGGCAATACGTGGCCGCTGAGGAGGTTGCCGGGTTCGGCAGCGAGGGTGGGAAGCGTGGCCACGGTGAAGAGCAGGTCGAGACCGAAGTCGTTGTGGCTGGGCGCAAAACCGGTTTCTGTGCCGACGAATGCGACGACGTAGCCGGCGGAGGAAAGCGCGTCGCCGAGGGTGCCGTAGTCGGTGGGCTGCATCGCGAAGCCGTGGCCAAACGCGATAACCGGGAAGGCACCGTCAGCGACGGGAACGTCTGTACCGGACTGGTCGGCAGGGTAATAGAGCTCGAGGGGAATCTCGCGGTTGCCGCGGGTGGCATCGACGAGCGAGAGGGTCGCGCGTCCGGTTTGGGCCGTTGCCACGGCGGAGCCGGTGGCAAGGAGCACGAGAAGGATGTACGAGAAAGCCTGCATGCGAGCAAGTTACGCCACGCCCGCCCGCCGGTAGTAGCTTTTATAGAACTCTATGATTTCCAAATAATTAACCTCCTCAATGTGCTCGTCTACCCCGTGGATGCCCGACCGGTTCGCAGGCGTCAACCGCAGCGGGATGAAGCGCAAAATCGCATCGGCTACGTCCACATAGTGCCGGCTGTCCGTGATCCCCGTGAACACCGTGGGCGCCGTCAAGCGTGCGAGCGGCGCAGTCACTTCGCTGAGCCGTGCAAAGTCAGGACCGGCCGCATCGACGGTGGGCGACGGCTCCGACCCCGGCCCCAGCTGCTCGACGGTGAACCGCGGATCCGCAAAGGCCCGCCGAATGAAGTCCAACACGCCGGCGCGGGTGTGGCCCGGAACGATGCGGCAATTCAACACCACTTCGGCCCGGTCCGGCACCGCGTTGGGGGCATGGCCCGCCGCAAAGACCGTGGGCGTAATCAACGTCGCCACCTGCGGCCGCAGGTCGGGAATGCGCACAAGGGCCCGGTGCAACCGCCGCGGGGCGGCGCCGGCGGCCACGCGCAAGGCCGCAGCGAGCAGGGGCCTCCCGACGGGCAAGGTGCGGAGCAGCTCTGCGGCCGGCGCGGGCAGCGCGTCGGGCAACCATTCCCGGGGCAAGCGGGCCACGCCTTCGGCCAGCGCCACGAGCGGATTGAAGTCCGCCGTGAGCGACGCATGCCCGCCGGCGCCCCGGGCCGTCACCCGCACATCGATCCACCCTTTCTCAGCGACGCCCACCGCCGCAACCGCGCCGCCGCCCAGCGGATTCGCCACGATCGCCCCCCCTTCATCGAGCACACACCTGAACCGCACCCCCTCCTCCTGAAACCGGCGGGCGGCGGCGGCGGCCCCCTCGGCGCCCCCCGTCTCCTCGTCGTGCCCGAACACCCACCACAGGTCCCGCTCCGGACGCCAACCCTCCCCCACCAACGCCTCGGCGGCCTCAAGCAGCGCCATCAGCCCCGACTTCACATCCAGCGCACCCCGCCCGTACACCCGGCCCTCGGCCCGCTCCCCCCACGGGCTGCGCGTCCATGCACTCCGGTCCCCTTCCGGCACGACATCGAAGTGGCTCACAAACAAATCCGGCGCGCAATCCGGCCGCGTGCCGCGCCAGCAATACCGCCGCGTCCCACCCGGCAACACCTCCCATTCGCACACCCGATGCACCCCAGGGAATGCTTGCTCAAGAAACCCCCCGAACCCGCTGAAAGGCCCGCGATCCGGCGAAGCAGTCACCGTCTGAAATCCCAACGCCTCGACAAGACGGTCCAGTGACGAAGTCGACATGGGCGGGAAGGTACCGCACGGATGCGCTCCGCGAGTACAGGATTCGAAATCGAATCCGGGGTGAGCAGGTCCACTTTTCGTCCAAAAAAGGACTCAAAGACATCCCACAAATCGAGCAATTTCTGCCCGCGCTCAATCGGGTCCTTGGTGTCCAACTCAATGACCCAGTCCACATCGCTCCGGGCTTCA
>CAMCYM010000242.1 GCA_945883885.1 Chryseobacterium gleum | reverse complement strand
CCTCCGCCGCGCAGCGGCGCCTCGTCCCTGTTTTGGGATGCGGAGCATCGAAAACAGTTCGCCAGATTTCCCCCAAACAGGGGATACCGCCGCCCCTGCACGTGGCCGACCTTCGCAGGGTGAAGGTGGCTCTTGTAGGCAATCCGAATTGCGGCAAAACGACCCTGTTCAACCGGCTGACGGGGAGCAGGGGCAAGGTGGGCAACATGCCCGGCGTCACGGTGTCGGCCGTGTCGGCGCGGATGCGCGGTGTGGAGGGGTGGGAGATCGTCGATTTGCCCGGGACATACAGTTTGCACGCGAAGGCGCCGGACGAAGTGGTGACGCGCGATGTGCTGCTGCAGCCGGGACATGCGATGCGCCCGGACGTGGTTTGGGTGGTGCTGGAGTCGGCGACGGTGCGCAGCGGGCTTTTTCTGACGCTGCAGGTGCTCGAGTTGGGAATTCCGGCGGTGGTGGTGGTGAACAGAACCGACTCCACATCCGTCGATTTACCGGCGCTCAGCCGGGGTCTCGGGGGCATTCCTGTTCTCGCCGTCAATGCAGCGGCCGACCGCGCCGACGCGATGGTATCGGCGCTCTGCGCTGCGGTACCCGGCGCAGTCGGCGCTTCCGTCGATCCGGTGCGGGCGTGGATGCTGCGCCACGGGGAGGCGCCTGGTTGGGCGAGCGAGGCGGACCGCGAGGCGGTCCGGGCCGAATCGTTGGGCCGCACGCCGGCGTCCTTGCAGCTCGCGGAAGCATCGGAGCGGTGGCATGTCGTTCGGGCCATCGCGGAAACGGCGTTGCCGCCGGCAGAGCCGGGGGACGACGACGGCCTCGCTCGCCGGAGCCGTCGTACGACCCGGGCGGACCGGGTGTTGACGCATCCATTGTGGGGGCATGCGGCGCTGGCGGCGACGTTTTTCCTGGTGTTCCAGGCCGTTTTTGCATGGTCGGCGTGGCCGATGGATGCCGTGGACGGCGCGTTTGCAGCCGTTCGGGAAGCGCTGTCGGAGCAGTGGCCGGACACGTGGTGGCGGAGTTTGGTGCTGGATGGGCTGCTGGCCGGCATCGGGGGTATCGTCGTCTTTGTGCCCCAAATCATGATCCTCTTCGGCCTCATCGCCGTGCTCGAACAGTCCGGGTATTTGGCGCGTGTGGGCTACCTCGGCGATCGGTTTTTGCAGGGGATCGGCCTCAACGGCCGGTCCATCGTGCCGCTTGTAGGGGGGCTGGCATGTGCTGTGCCGGCGGTCATGGCCGCGCGCAGCATCCCCGGCAAACGTGAACGTCTCCTTACCATCCTCATCACGCCCTTGATGACGTGCAGTGCCCGCTTGCCGGTGTATGCCTTTTTGATCGGTGTACTCGTCCCGGACGCGTCGGTGGCGGGAGGCCTGTTCAATGTGCGTGGACTTTTCCTCTTCGCGCTCTATGCGGTCGGAACCCTGGCCGCCTTGGCCGTGGCGTGGTTGCTCCACCGCGGACTGCCGCGCCGCAACGAGGGCGGTTTCACGCTGGAATGGCCGGCGTATCGGTGGCCGCGCCCGCTGGATGTGGGGCGTGAAATGGTGGCGCGCGGCGGGGCTTTTGTGGTGAATGCTGGTGGGATCATCCTTGTGGCTTCGTTGGGGATTTGGGCCCTGTCCACGTGGGGCCCTGCGGAGGCGCGTGCGACAGCAGAAGCGCAGTATGCGGAGGCACCTGCCGATGACCCGGATCGTCAGGCAGCGCTGCTTGAGTCGTCCTACCTCGGTGCGTTCGCACGGACCGTCGAGCCCTTCTTTGCACCGCTCGGGTACGACGGGAAAATGGGTGTCGCCATCCTCACCTCCTTTGCAGCACGCGAGGTTTTCGTCGGTACCATGGCCGCATTGTATCCCAGTGCGGGCGATGGGACCGAGGAAGGGACCATCCGCGCGTTGCAGACGCGTTTGGCCCGTGAAATTAACCCCTTGACAGGTAGACCGGTGCTGACGGCGGCATCGGCTGCGTCGCTGCTCGTCTTCTACATGTTTGCGCTCCAATGCATGAGCACGGTTGCCATCGTCCAGCGCGAACTCGGCAGCTGGGCCTGGGCCGCAGCCCAATGGCTTGCCTTCACCGCCTTCGCCTACGGTGCCGCGCTACTGGTGTATACTGCATTGCGCTAGGACTCGAGGGAGAACCAAGCATCTGATTACGCGTATGTTAAATCGGATTCCGCTTGTTGCACTGCGTATCTTACTTTCTACTTTTGTGCCCGTTATCGGACGTTTATAATGGACACGTTTATACGCAGAACATTCGCAATCCTCGCACTTGCATGGTTTTATGTGGGGGGGAATGGGCTGATAACGTTCGATGGATTTGATACGGTAGCTTACTCCACTGCGGTGGCAGCGGGGACGGGTGATGGAATGCATGCATCCGGTAGTGGTGCAGAAGTCCTTATGCCAGCAGATTTCGGGCTGCGTTCACCGGCGGAATCTAGGCTTCGGCTTACTGTTCGGCTGCAGCAACTGAAGTTCAAACGCATTGAAAGCTGGAACCTGTATCCGTTGCACGGTATCCGCTTTACCTCTCAGGAGGTCCGGAGGTCAGAGCGCGCCTACAGCAGTTCCCGAGCGACCGAGGTTAATGGGCGAAAGCACTACCTCGCATTCCGGAGTTTGCGAATTTAAGTACGGTGTTTGACTTCAAGGTGCCTTCGAAAGCACCACCATGTCGTTCAGTCAAACTCCTATTTAAATCAAATGGATGCATTTCGATGTGTCTGTGTGCTGCTATTTTTCTGTATCAGCACACTGTGTTCGCCCCAAGGCGAGCGTCTTCAATGGTCACTTGATCAAGCAAAATCGAGGTTTTTAACGGAAAATCTGGATGTGCTTGCGGCACAATTCAATGTAGCGGATGCAGAAGCGGCGTTGGTTGAAGCGCAGCTTTGGAACAACCCGAATTTTGTTTGGAATTCGGATATGTATAGCATTGAGCGCAATGAGTACTTCAATTTCCGGAATCAGGTTTTGATCCAAATGGAGCTGATGGTTCCGGTTGCTGGACGCATCCGGAAGGCCAAGGCAGCTGCGGAATCGAACGTAGAAGAGGAGCGGTTCGCATTGCAAGCCTATGTGCGTGAGTTGGTGTACGAGTTCACCCGTAGCTACCATGACTTGGCGGTAGCACAGGAACAACTGAAGCTGCTCAACCAACTCCGGATCAACTTTTCCCAGGTCCTCGAAGCTGC
>CAMCYM010000241.1 GCA_945883885.1 Chryseobacterium gleum | reverse complement strand
CAGTGTCCGGTTCAACTGACTGAAAACGTTCAGGTTGCCTACCGTGCCGAAGGCGTCTGCGCGCACGACGATGCCGTCGACCGCCGCAAGAGCCGGCGGGAGGTAGGCGAAGCCGAGCGTTCCGCCGCCACCGGAAGTTCCGTTGATGGCATGCACGACCCACACATTGACATACTCCTCCGCCGGCCAAACTGACAACGCCTTCACCGCCCATTCGGATGCCCCGACCGGACCCGCAGCTGCGACGCCGTCGGCGGCAAAGTCAGGAACCGCAGACGCATCGATGCGAACGATCCCGTCCGTGGGCAAGCCCTCCGGCGTCCGGCGGGCCAAGCCGAGTTCGATTTCCGTGTCCAGTCCGCCGCTGACTCCGCGCAGGTCCGCATTGACCGCAGCGATGGCGCTTTCGATTTGGTCCGAGGAGAGGTTCGCCCCGAAGCCTTCGGGCTCCCCCGTGTGCACCACGTGCACGACCACCGGCAACGTGAGCACCCCTTCCGTCATCCGATTTCCAGCCGCCGCCTGCACCCGCAGTGCATCTTCGAGCCGCGCGAACGACCGGTCAAATCCGGGTTCTGCAGCAAGTCGGAGCACATGTACGGCGTCGGTTCCACAGGGAGCCTCAGGCACAACAGCCTGTGGTCGGGCCGCTTCAGACAGCCCGCACAGCAGCAAAAGGGGGAGGAATCGGTTCACGGGTGCGCGTACGCACCCCGCTCGGACAGGGTTACGGCAAGCCGATGAGCTCGACGTCGAAGATGAGCGCGGCGTACGGAGGAATCGGTCCGTTCGGGTTCGGAGCAGCGCCGTATGCGAGGTCTTGCGGGATGTAGAAGCGCGCCTTGCCGCCTACTTGCATGAGCTGCAGTCCTTCGGTCCAGCCTTTGATGACCTGATTGAGCCCGAAGGTGATGGTCTCCCCGCGGTCGTAGCTCGAGTCGAATTGCGTTCCGTCGATCAGGGTGCCGCGGTAATGCACTTCCACCTGGGAGGTGGGGCCCGGAGCGGCGCCGGTGCCGACGACGAGGTGCTCGTACTGCAAGCCGCTGGCCGTGGTGCGAATGCCCGGCTTCTTCGCGTTTGCTGCGAGAAAGGCTTCGCTTTCCGCTTTCACGGCCGCACTCTTCGCCTCCTTCCGGGCCGCGATGACAGAGCCTACCAGGGCATTTGCCTCTTCCGGCGTCATCGAAGCGTTGCCGGCGTAGGTGGCGGCAAGGCCCGTGGCCAAATCGCCACCGACCACCCCGTCGATGCCTTGGGACTGTAGGTTCGTGGCGAACAACACGCCAAGGGCGTAGGAGAGAGAATCCATAGGAGCTGGTTTAGAAGGACGCTGTGCACACGCGGGAGAGGCCCAGAGCAGGGCAAGCGTCAAGAAGGAGATTCCGAGCGTATTCATGGTCAGGAAGGTACGGCGTCCCGGGTGAAGGTCCATTCGAATTCCGAGCTCAATTCCGGGCGGTAGACATAGCCCATGCCCGTGAAGGCCTGCGCGCCCTCCGGTCGGTCAATCCGTTTGCGGACGATGAAGCGCGTCATCTCGCCTCGTGCATGCTTTGCATAGGTCATGAGCGGCTTGTACTCATCGCCCACGCGGTCCTTGAAATGCACGTGGATCACTTGGGACTTCAGGTGGGGCAGGACGGCCTTCGCGTATTCGTTGCTGGCGAGGTTGAGCACCACGCCCTCGGCTTCAGCGTCGAGGGCGCGGGCTAATCGGTCTCCCCAGTACGCATACAGGGTCTCCGTTTTCTTGTCCGGTCCCCATTTCAAGCCCATTTCGAGGCGGTACGGCTGCATCAAATCCAGCGGGCGCAAAATGCCGTACAGCCCACTGAGGATGCGCACATGGCGCTGGGCAAACTCGAGGTCAGGCGTGGTCAGGGTAGAGGCTTCGAGCCCGCGGTACACTTCGCCTTGGAAGGAGAGGATGGCAGGAGAAGCGTTGCCCGGATGGAAGGGCGTGCTGAAGGCCGCGAAGCGGTCTGCATTCAGCTGGGCGAGGTCGTCGCTGACGTCCATGAGCCGGGCGATGGAGCGCGCCGACAGCGACCTGAGCGGTGCAATGAGCCGCTCGGCATCGGCGAGAAAGGCGGGTTGCGATGCAGCCTGGACAGCATCGCGCGGCGCGCTTTCAATGGTCTTCGCAGGGGAAAGGAGGACGAGCATAGGCAGGTGAAAAGGCGGGCAAAGGTAGGGCGGTTGTAGCTGGGGCCGTACATTTCCGCCATGACCTGCACTATGATTCGACCGCTGCTCGCTTCGGTAGCGGGCGGGATGCTGGGCCTTTCGGGCCTGCTCGCCCAATGTGAAACCGGGTATACTTCGGTGACTTTCGTCCTTGATACGGACGCTTGGGGGTATGAAAACTACTGGGAAATCGTGCCTGCGGGTGCGGGCTGTGGCCAGGGCACCGTCGCCAGCGGCGGAGCGTCCGATGCCGTGGGATGCGACGGCGATGGCAACGGAGGGTCGGGCGGTACCGAACTCTCCAGCAATGCGGTCCTCTCGGCCGGGCCGTTCTGCCTCGCCACCGGGGCGGATTTCGATCTGATTTTCGTGGACAGCTACGGCGACGGCGGCTTGACCTTTGAAATGTACTTCGATGGAGTCCTCGCAGGGATCTACGCAGGGACGGGCGACGGGAACGTGTGGACGTTCACGGCCGGGGAATCGGCGATGGTTCCGGGCGATTCGCCGTGCGATGCGTTGCCGCTGGAGTTGAATGTTCCGGTGACGATTTCGAACGAAGATGCTACGGCCCAAATCGGCGAAGTCAGCCCCGGTCCTGCACCCAATGGGGGCTGCGCCCTGACGGGGTGGTGGTGTGGCTCCGATGGCGGGGCCTCGCGCAGCGTTTGGTTCACCTTCACCCCATCGGTCTCGGACCCGTTGCGGCTGACGACCTGCCTGTCTACGTCTGCCATCGACGCGCAACTCGCGCTCTACCGCGTGGACGCGTGCGGCGATTTCGCAACGTATACCCTCGTCGGCTCAAACGACGACACGCCCGGGGGCTGCGGCGACGGCAACGGCAACGGATATGGCAGCACCATGTACACGAATTGCTTGGAAGTCGGAGCCCTGTACCTGGTGCAGGTCGACGGTTGGCAGAACGACGGCGGCGACGTCACGGTGCTGATGGAACCCGCTCCGACCTCTGAAACGGGACTTGCGGGCGCGGTATTGCCAGTGCAGTGCCCGCTGGACAAAGACA
>CAMCYM010000240.1 GCA_945883885.1 Chryseobacterium gleum | reverse complement strand
GGGGGGTGTGGGGACAGGTGGAGGACGATTTTGAAGTGCGGTTCGGGACGCAGCAGAAGGGGGGCGTGCTGTTTTTGGCCAATGCCAGTTTGTCATGCGGCAGTTCGAACGGATGCGCAGCAGCACAGGCCTCGTTGCCCATCACCGGGACCGCGCAGGAGAACAACAACGCCTTCGACATGGCGTACATCGACGTGGACGGCGTGGCCGGGACGTGGAGTTCGAGCTCCGATAGCTTGTCGCTGGGGACGTGTGCGGAAGTGGTTTGGGCGGGGCTGTACTGGGCCGGGCGGCTGGAGTCCTCCACGCCGAACTACCTGCTGCGGGACGAGGTCAAGGTGGGTGTGAACGGCGGGGCGTATGTCCAAGTCGTCGCCGATGAGGTGTTCGACTACGACGCCGGGTTCTTCAATGCCTACTTCTGCTTTGCGGACGTGACGGACCTGGTGGCCGGCGGACCTCTGCAGGCGCGGTATGCCGTGGCGAATGTGGTGGCGCAGCAGGAAAGCGAATGCTGGGCGGGCTGGACGCTGGTGGTGGTCTACGCCGATGCTTTGGCCCCGATGCGCAACATCAATGTCTTCGATGGATTCGCATTCATCACGAATTCAAACCCTTACGACGAGGTGGATGTGCCGATCGCCGGGTTCGTCACCCCGCCCGTCGGTCCGGTGGATTTCCAGCTCGGCATCATCGCCTACGACGGCGACCGCGGATCGACCGGCGACCAAATGGGGTTCAACGGCGGCAACGGCTTCACCTACATCGCCGACGCCACCCACCCCGTCGACAACGCTTTCAACTCCACCCACGCCACGGCGGGTATCCTCAACCCGTGGCGCATCCCGGCGTACGCGAACACCCTCGGCCACGACGCAAACCTCTACATCCCAGACAACAGCGGTTTCGATTTCCTCGGCAACAACGCCACTTCGGCCGTGATCCGCGCCTCCACCGGCGGCGAGTCCATCATGGTCCAAACCCTCACCTCGGTCATCGACGTCTACGAACCCGACCTGCGCGCCACCGTCTTCATCGAAGACCTCAACGGCGGCCTCGCCGAGCCCGGCGACCTGCTGGAATACACGGTGGTGGGAAAAAATGTGGGCTCCGATTTCTCCGTCGGCACCTTCATCACCGACACCCTGGACCTGCGCACCAGCTACGTGCCCGGGTCGCTGATGATGCTCGCCGGCACCGGGGTGGGCCCGATGACCGATGCACCGGGCGACGACCGCGGCGAGTACGTGGCAGCGGCGCAGGCCGTGCGCGTGCGGGTGGGCGCGGGGTCGGGGGCGGTGGCCGGCGGGAGTTTGGCCGCGGACCCGATGGGGCTGGACAGCGTGGCCTTCCGCTTCCGCGTGCAGCTGACGGACGATTGCCTGGTGTTGCAATGCGACGGCACCCTGACCGGCGTAGCGCACATCTTCGGGGAAGGGGACATTTCGGGAAATGCCCAAACCAACGGCGGCGCCAGCGCCATCACCGATGCAAACGGATGCCCCGTCGCGGCCGTAACCTCCGTCTCCGTAGCCACGGGCAACTGCGCCCCCGTCGAAGTCACCCCCCTCGGGACCGTATGCCTCGGCGACGACGTGGATCTCTTCGTGCCGGCCTTCGACGGCAACCCGCTCGCGGCCTCGCTGGCAAACTACAGCTGGTCCGGCCCCGGCGGCTTCACCTCCACCGACGCCACGGCCGAAGTCCTCGACATGGCCCCTGCCGACGAAGGCGTCTATGCCCTCGAAATCACCTTCGACGGCCTCGATTGCCTGCTCGCCACCGCGGCCTACACCCTCGCAATCCACACCCCCGACCCGGCAATGTCCCTCCCGCCCGACGCCTGTTTTGACGGACACAGCTGCGACTTTACGGCCTCGGGCGCGCTCTACCCCGGGTCGGCGTACCAGTGGGTGTTCGAAGGCGGCGGCACAGCGACCGGCGCCGGGGTGGCCGGCGTGACCTTCGATCAGCCCGGCTATGCCACGGTGACGCTGACCTTGACCGAGCTGGGGTGCACGGCGTCCGTGGTCGATTCCGTGTTCCTTGAGGCCACACCCGTCTTGGGGGAATTCCCCGTGAGCGGCGTGCCAGCAGCCGGATGCGTACCGGTGCTCGTGTCGCTGGCCGATGCCGGCAGTGGTGCGGCATTGAGCTACCTGTGGAGCTTCGGCGACGGCACGTCGAGCATCGCCCCCTCCCCCATCCATGTCTACGAAACGCCTGGCACCTACGACCTGACGGTTACTGCCGCTTCCGTGGGCATCTGCGTCGCCACCGTGCAGTTCGTGATTGAGGACGCCGTGGTGGTGCGGGCGGATCCGGTCGCGGGATTCGAGGTGGACCCGAACGTGGTGGACGTCCTCGACGGCGAGGTGACGCTCACGTCATCGGCGGATCCGGCGACGACCTGCACGTACTGGATGTCGGACGGAGGAAGCCTGCTGGGCCACAACGGAGTCTACACGTTCCTCGAAGGAGGCACGTACGAAATCGTCCAAACCATCGTCGACGACCTCGGCTGCACCGCCACCGCCCGTGCAGAAGTCGCCGTGAACGGCACCATCTTCTTCGCCCCCACCGCCTTCACCCCCGACGGCAACGGGCTCAACGAAGTGTGGTTGCCGGTGGCCTCCGGTACGACTTCTTACGAGCTGCTGGTGTTCAACCGGTGGGGCGAGGTGGTTTGGTCCACAAACGACCCGAAGGAACCCTGGCTCGGTTCCGTGCGCGAAGGCACGCATTACGCGCCCGATGGCATGTACCTGTGGAGCGTACTGCTCTCCGACCAACTCGGCTACCCGCGCACCTACTCCGGCACGGTGTTCATGGAGCGCTGACTGGGCTCATTCCATTTTCTTCAGAACAAAGATCCCGCAGCCGTAGGTGCAGCCGAAATTCGATTCCACTTCGGTTCCACTTGACAACGAGCAATCCATGTGAAGGTCCCCTTGGTCATCCACATACGCGAAAGACTTGATTGAGAATTTGCCCTTGAAAGCGTCCAACAAGTAGGAAACCGAGAAAACCCGATGGGCATTGAATTCAACGCGCAAAGGCCCGATGGGTGTCGAAAAGTAGAAGACCCCGCCAGGCTGAAGCAATTGATGGATGTTGTCGAGCGCTTTCAGGTGACCATTTGCATCGATGGGGTCGCCGTACCTACCTAATCCGAAGTGCTCAATTGCGTGAAGGGAAGACACAGAATCAAACCGACCG
>CAMCYM010000239.1 GCA_945883885.1 Chryseobacterium gleum | reverse complement strand
GTCAATTGCATCAACAACACGCGGTTGCCTGCCTCAGCCACAGCCTGAACGTCGGTCGGAACCACGAACCATGCACCGTCGGTGATGGTCAATTCACCTCCTGCGAGGAAGTTGTTGTAGTCGACACCGATGGTCCACAGGTTGTTGTTTTCGCTGTTGCGCGCACCGATGGTCACCCATGAATCGTAGGCCAACGCATTGTCGAGGTTGACAATCTGCTGGTTCACGTCGAGCGACGAGAAGCTGCCGTACTGGTGCTGGAAGAACGTGCCGGTCGTGGCCACGTTCAGCACGTGCTGGCCGTCTGCAAACACCGCGTGGAGCGAGTGGTCCGTAGAGGGCAGAACGGCGTACACACGGTAGGTGTTGCCGGGGACCTGGCCGCCGTTGTTCACGGCTTCAACGACCAGCTCCACGTTGGTGGCTTGTGCTCCGTATCCCAGGAACAAGGCGGCCGCCAGAGTGAAAAGGTTCTTCATGTGATGATGGTGTTAGATGTTTCGTTCAAAGTGAGTTTGGTGCATTCGACGTTAAAGATAAGGCAGATGTTCCAAAATTCCCAAGAAATCTTCGTCGATGTTAACGAAAATTTCACGGGCGTTGAAAAAGTGCTCGCCGATTTCCATGGGTCATTCGTCGGTTTCACAAGCGCCTTGGTCTTCAGGAATCGAATATAATGAACTCTGCACAAATCCACAGCTTCCCTCGGAAGTAAATTGCACCCATGACTTCCCTCCCTACACTGCAACACCTCGCCGCAGGGCACTGGACTTCGAGCGGACCCGGCGATGTGGTGCTCAGAAGCGCCCTAGATGGAAGCGGCGTCGCCCGTTTGGCCGCGGACGAACCCGACACCGCAGCCATGTATCGGTACGCCCGCGAGGTGGGCAATCCGGTACTACGTCGCATGACCTTCCCAGAACGCGGCCGCATGCTGAAAGCCCTTGCCTTGCATTTGAATGCGCACAAGGAGGCCTTTTACGAAATCAGTTGGGCCACGGGGGCGACCCGGACGGATGCTTGGATCGACATCGAGGGAGGCATCGGCAACCTGTTCAGCTATGCAAGTTTGCGCCGGAGATTTCCGGATGCCCCGTTTGCGTTGGACGGAGAGGGGATGAAGCTCGGCAAGCAAGGCACGTTCGGCGCGCACCACTTGCTCGTCCCGAAAGAGGGAGTCGCCGTACATATAAATGCATTCAACTTCCCGGTTTGGGGCATGTTGGAGAAGGTGGCGGTGAACTGGCTGGCGGGCATGCCGGCCATTGTAAAGCCTGCGAGCGCGACAAGTTTTCTCACCGAAGCAGTGGTACGCGAGATCGAACTGAGCGGCATCCTGCCTCCCGGAGCGCTGCAGCTCATCTGCGGACCTGCCCGGAACTTGCTTGATTTCATCGACGAACGCGATGTCGTCACGTTCACGGGTAGCGCGTCGACCGGGCGGATGTTGAAGAACCACCCGCGCGTAACGGAGTATGCGGTTCCCTTCAATTTGGAGGCAGATTCGTTGAATGCCGCCGTTCTGGGGGCCTCGGTTCAGGTGGGAGACCCTGAATTCCAGCTGTTCATCAAGGAAGTGCGCAAAGAAATCTCGGTGAAGGCGGGCCAAAAATGTACCGCCGTCCGACGGATCATCGTCCCGCATCATCTCATCGATGAGGTCCAAACGCATTTGGCGGCAGCGCTCGACCAAATCACATTCGGCGACCCCCGGATCGAAGGGGTCCGGATGGGCGCACTCGTGCACCGCGCGCACCTCGATGACGTCGAAGCGGCAGCCGCGCAACTGGAATCGGAGCTCGAATGTGTATTCCGCGCCACGCGGGAACCCGTGGGCGGCGACCCGGAGCGCGGCGCCTTCATGGGGCCACGCCTCTTCCGCACGGACCGGCCATTCGACGTCTCGGCCTGCCACGAAGTCGAGGCCTTCGGCCCCATGGCCACCCTGATGCCGTACGGCGACATCGACGAAGCCGCTGCGCTCGCACGACGGGGCCGCGGTTCGCTGTGTTGCTCGTTCACCAGCCACGCAGCCCACGAGCAGCGTTCCTTCGTGCTGGGGGCCGCACCGATGCACGGGCGCATCCTGGTCCTCGACCGCGATTGTGCTGCGGAATCCACCGGACACGGCTCGCCGCTGCCGGGCCTGGTCCACGGCGGACCGGGACGCGCAGGAGGCGGAGAAGAAATGGGCGGCATCCGCGGCGTGCACCACTATATGCAGCGCACGGCCATCCAAGGATCCCCGTCGGCCCTGACGGCCATCACCGGCGAGTACCAGTACGGGGGGCCGCAGGAGGAATCGGAACCGCACGTGTTCCGGAAGCACTTTGAAGATTTGGCCGTGGGCGATACCGTGACCACCGCGAAGCACACCGTTACCGAGGCCGACATTGTGAACTTTGCGAACGTCAGCGGTGATCACTTTTACGCCCACGTAGACGCTACTTCGCTGGAAGGCACGGTATTCGAACGGCGCGTAGCCCACGGGTATTATCTGCTGAGCAAAGCTGCTGGGCTGTTCGTCGAGCCGCGCAAAGGCCCCGTGCTTCTGAATTACGGCATCGAGGAAGCCCGCTTCACGAAGCCGGTATACCCGGGGAGCACGATCGGGGTAAGGCTCACCGTCCGCGAAAAGGTATCCCAAGAACAACGCGACCGGGACGACATTCCGAAGGGCATCGTGAAGTTCCTCGTAGACGTGTACGACGAAACCGGTGAGACGGTGGCTCTCGCCACCATTTTGACCATGGTTCGGCGCCGGAATCCCGATGCGGAATTTGCCTGATTTTCTGCGCATTGCTGCGGGATTGGTAGGCCTCCTGCTGGCGATTGACGGACGCTGCCAAGACCTTCCCTCCGCCTGGCATCCGGCCGTGCAGCATTCTGCGCTCTGGGCGCAGCGAACGGCTGCCCGACTGCATCCGGACCTTCCCTCCTGCCCGATTTGGCTGCCGGAAGAGACCGTCGGGCATGTGGCGGCGGTGGAGGCTGTGCTTCAAGAGTTCGGCGACCCCCACACGGGCGTAGCGCAGCGCGAACGGGCGGATCGGATGAAGAGGAAGTTTGGGATGCTACCATTCGAGGTAGTTCGCAGCTCAGAAGGGGCAATCGTTCGCAAAAGCACTGCGGCAAATCTGCCCGCCGGTGCGCGGCTGTTGACCGTGCAAGGGCGCGATGTGACGGAGGTGGCGCAAGGTTGGCCGGATGGGTTTGTGAA
>CAMCYM010000238.1 GCA_945883885.1 Chryseobacterium gleum | reverse complement strand
CGCGACCCCGGCTAACACCACCAAAAAAACCAAATCCGGCCACAGTTCACCCCAAGGAAGGGCGCGGGCTACACCGTGGCAATAGTGGGTGGAGACCAGCACCACCGGAACCACCAGCGGCAGCCCTAACACCGAGGTCAGCCCGAAGCCCCCACCCGCCCGCAGCGCGAGGTCGGAGACGACGGCCAGCAGGGCCGCCAGCGCCCACGCCGTAGCCACCATGCCCACCAGCCACTTGAACGTGCCTCCTGTCAGAACAGGCGACGGCAGGAAGACCACGAAAGCGAGGAAAACCACCGCCGTCACCGCAACCAGGACGAAGGTTGCGTGGATGGAACGCGCCGCCGCCCACTGCCGCGGTCCGACCCAGCTGCGCATCCAGGCGCGCACTTCGGGCGCATCGTCCGCATGCACCCGCGAGGCGGCATTGAAGGCGCTGAACAGTACCACAACCCAATGCAGAGTCACCCACGCACGGGCGTCGACCGAGCCCGCCGCAATGCGGTAGCAGGCATAGACCGCGGTCAATGCGAACAGGAACAAACTCCACAGCTGGTGGGATTCGCGGAGTTCGCGGTGGAAGAAGTACCGCAAGAGGGCACGTGTTCCGTTCATGGTTCAATGAGGGACATGGGTCCGGCGACTTTTTGGAAGAGACGGGCCATGTTTCGAGCGTCCTCGATGGCCCGGTGCTGGGTTCCCATGTAGGCGAGTTCTTCGAGTTCCAGGGCGGACGTGAGTCCGATTTGGTTCTTTGAACCCTTCCAACGGCTGTAATGCCGCTGCAAACATGCATGGTAATTCAGCCACGGGAGTTCAAGCCGGTGCAGCCGCGCATCCATCAAGAGCTGCCTTTTGTCGAACTCTCCCCAGCTCAGCAGCACCGTCCGAGTCCCGGTAGGGTCCATCCATGATTCGAACGCTCGGATGACCTCGTGGAATTCTCCGGCATCTTCCACGTCCGCCTGGGTGATGCTCGTCAAGCGGGTGCAGAATTCCGAGATTTCCGGATGCAGGATGGGCCGCACAAAGGCGGAAAACTCATCGACGATGTCGAGCGATTCAGAAACTTTGACGGCGCCGATTTCGATGACTTCCACCGGCCACGCGCGGCGCTGCCGCCAACACGTAGCCTCGAGGTCGTAGACGATGAAGTGCCGTTCTGCCATCCGTCAGGAGATTCAGGGGGCAAAGCGATTCAACCAAGCCGTGCCTGCCGACTGCAGCGATGCCGCCTGTGGAGCAGGCGTTGGAGCGGCGATATGTTCGAGGCCCACCGCGATCGCAGCCACCGGGCCGTCCTCCAGCAACGAGGAGCGGTCGAGTACTTCAGGGACATAGTAGTCTCGGACGAAGTGGGTGTCGAACTTGCCCGAGCGGAAGGCGGGATGGTCCACTGCGAACCGCCCGAAGTCCAGCGTGGTGGAAACACCTCCGATGGCGTATTCGTCGATGGCGCGCAGCATGCGGGCGATCGCGGCTTCGCGGTCTGGGGCGTGGACCACGAGTTTGGCGAGCATCGGGTCGTAGTGGATCGGGATTTCTTGGCCGGCTTCGACGCCGTCGTCCACGCGGACGCCCGGCCCGGCAGGAGGGAGGTAGTGCGCGAGCGTGCCCGTAGAAGGCAGGAAGCCTGCGGCGGTGTCCTCCGCATAGACCCGCAATTCGATGGCATGGCCACCGATGCGCAGCTCCTCTTGCTTGAAAGACAGCGGATGCCCTTCTGCAATGCGCAGTTGTTCGCGGACCAAATCCACGCCTGTCACGCACTCCGTAACCGGATGTTCCACCTGCAGACGCGTGTTCATCTCGAGGAAAAAGAAGTGCATGTCGGCATCCAGCACGAACTCGACGGTGCCTGCACTGACATATCCGCAGGCCTGTGCAAGGCGCACGGCGCATGCGCCCATTTCCTCGCGCAGCGCGGGAGTGAGCACGGACGACGGAGCTTCTTCGACTACTTTTTGGTGACGGCGCTGGATGCTGCATTCCCGTTCGAACAGGTGGACGCAGTTGCCGTGCTGGTCAGCCAGGATTTGGATCTCGATGTGCCGCGGACGCGTGGCGAACTTCTCAAGGAAGACGGAGCCGTCGCCGAAGGCATTCGTGGCTTCGGAAACCGCACGGGCGAACTGCTCGTCGAGCTCGGTGGGGTCGTGCACGAGGCGCATGCCTTTGCCACCGCCCCCGGCACTGGCCTTGACGAGCAGCGGGAATCCGATTTTCTTCGCGGCTTCACGGGCCTCAGCCAAATCCGCCACCGCCCCCGCACTGCCCGGAACCAGCGGAACTCCCGCAGCCGCGGCCGCCGCTTTCGCAGCGAGCTTCGACCCCATGACCTCCATCGCTTCGGGCCCTGGACCGACGAACCGCAGTCCGGCGGCAACCACTGCACGAGCAAATGCCGCGTTTTCAGACAGAAACCCGTAGCCCGGGTGGATGGCATCTGCTCCAGACGCCAAAGCAGCTGCAATGACCTTGTCCTGGTCGAGGTAGCTCTGTGTCGCAGGAGCTGGGCCGATGTGCACCGCTTCGTCGGCATAGCGGGCGAACGGCGCATCGACGTCGGCGTCGGAATAGACCGCTACGGTGCGTATGCCACACTCCCGGGCTGTCCGGAAGATGCGGAGGGCGATTTCACCGCGGTTCGCGACCAGGAGCTTTCGGATGGGGGTGACGTGGTGCAGGCCCATGAAGTCTCGCTACAAATCAGAAAGTTTAACGCACGAAAAAAGGGCAAGCGATTCCTGTCGCGCCGCATCAACTGCCTGCCCTTGCTGTCTTCCGACCCTGGGGGATTCAGCAGGAGCTGGCCGCAGGAGACTTGCCCCGTGCAAAGGTACCCAAGAATTGCAGGTGCGCTACCTTCGCTGCATGAATTTCGCAACAGGGTTCAACCGCGTGGTGTGGCCGCACGCCGCGCTCTCTGCGGTCTTGGTCGTGTCCATCCAGCTGGTGGCCTACATCTTAGGGGTCGATGCAATGGTCAGTCCGTGGTTGAGTTTGTGCGTTTCGCTCGCATTTCCGCTGGGAATGTCGTTAGCCCTGGTGGCATTGCGGAGGGACGAAGGCGGTGTGCTTCCATTTCGCCGGGGCTTTCTGCATGCGTGGGGGGTGGCCGCTGCGATGCAGGCGGCCCAAACCGCCTACCAGCTCCTCCTGTTTCACGCATTCGCTCCGGGGTGTGTTGAGCCCGTGGTCCAAGCCACGCTGGACAGTCTCG
>CAMCYM010000237.1 GCA_945883885.1 Chryseobacterium gleum | reverse complement strand
GTCGGGTCCGGGACCACATCGTACGGACGGCTACGTAAGAAGGCAAAACATCCGCTTTCCAGCATCCTGGCTAGAAGCGCTTCACGGTCTGCAGCACCCGGGTCCATCGGAGCCCATGTGCGCGCTGCTGCCGCAGAATCCGGGGCGACCAGTACCGACAGAACGCGGCGCTTCTCCCCACGGACCACATCGCGCACCGTCCCGGAAACCGGGCTGGTCACGCGCAGGACATCGTGCGCCTTGTCCGTAAAAAGGGCATCACCCGCGGCCACTTGGTCGCCGGGCTTGACGACTACCCTTGGGTTAATGCCATGAAAATCTGGCGGTTGAATGGCATACACATCCGCGGCTGCGGCATCTTGAACACCCCCAGCGGGCGCCCCAGCCAAACGGATATCCACCCCTTTCCGAATTCGGATCGTGTGCGGCATCGATGCAGGTTTGAAATTTCGGTGCGAATTTACGCAGCAGAATCGGTTCCATGTTCACGTACTTGCGAGAGAAATGCACCGGAATTCGTTGATTCTTCGTGGAGCGTGTGCGGCCCATTTTTTCGGACTGCTCGTGTGCGCGGCAGGCCACGCCCAAACCGGGTCCGTAGGCCCCGGCTCACAGGTCCCTATCTCCCTCACTGCGAAGGGGTTTGCCTCGGTTCTCCTGCACCCCATCGACGGTCCGACGCTGCTGCCCCACGTCCCCCTCGGCGGCTCGGAACTCGAGTTCCGTTTCGACGACCTCGACGCCGGCTACCGGACCCTCGGGTACCGGCTGGTGCCGTGCACGTGGGATTGGCACCGGGAACCCCGGCTAACGGCGGCGGACTGCATCCGCGGCTTCCCCGACCTGCAGTTCCCGGAAATTGTGCCCAGCTTCGGCAGCCGCGTGCCGTACGTGAACTATGCGACGTGGTTCCCGAACGACATGCAGGAGTTCACGCGGAGCGGCAATTATGTCGTGGAGGTCTATGATTTGGCACGGCCGCAGGACGTGCTCATCCTCAGGCGCTTCGTAGTCTTCGAAGAGGACGCAGACCTGCGGGCCCGCCAGCTGCCTACCCGCGATATCGGCCGCTCCCGCACCCACCAGGAAGTCGCCCTCGAGGCCAGCTTCGGCAACCTACGGCCCGCTGACCCCACCCGCGATGTGCACTGCGCCGTGCTCCAAAACGGACGCTGGGACAACGCCCTCCTCGACTGGAAGCCGCGCTTCGTCCGGCCCGACGCCCTCGAGTACGCCTTGGAACCCGAGGACCTCTTTCCCGGCGGCAACACCTGGCGCTTCGTCGACCTGAAGTCCATCCGCTTCGTCAGCGCGGGCATCTCGCGCATCGAGGACAACGGCGCGGAGGTCCGCTTCCTCCTCGACCCCGCCCCCATTCGCAACGGGCTCGCGCTCCGCTCCCGCCCCGACCTCGACGGCCGCTTTGTCGTCGCGAACGAACTCCGCGACTCCCACACCGGCAGCGAGTACGTTTGGACCCGATTCACCCTCAGTGCGAACACCCACAACCACAGCCCCTTCCCCTACCTCTTCGGGGACTTCACCGGCGGCGTATGCTCGGAAGCCTACCGGCTGAGTTGGAGCAGCTCAGAATCCGCTTACGTCGGAGAATTCCTGCTGAAGCAAGGCTACTACGAATACATGTTTGCCTCTTGCCGAGGCGAAGGCGCGCCCGCTGACCTCCTTCCCTTCGAGGGCTCCCACGCCCTGGCCGACAACCGCTACACCTTCATCCTGTATGTCCGCGACCTCGATGGGCGCGACCGGGCGGTGGGGAGGGTGATGCTTTGAGGGGTGAGGGGTGAGAGGTGAGGGGTGAGGGATCAGGGTTGAGGTTGAGGTTGAGGTTGAGGTTGAGGTTGAGGTTGAGGGGCCGCTGCGCGGCCAAACCCGTGTGAGGGGTGAGGGATGAGGCGCGGCTGCGCCGCGGGATCAGGTTGAGGTTGAGGGAAACGTGGCCTCATGAATTCTTCACTTCAGAAACTTGAAATGTGGCGAAGCCGCGATCTCAATCGCGAAAGCACCGCACCGCAAATCCGGCCCGGAGGTCGTCGAGGGCATACCGGCCGAGTTGCAGTTCTGCGGATTCTTCGATATAGAGGTGCATCAGCCCGGTGCCGGCCGCCGTGGAAGTCCACCAACCCGTGAACGACGCGATGTCGTAGTGGCGGCCGTCTGTGCTCGAAATGTACCCCGTGGGGCCTGCCAGGTGGGATGCTTGGAATGCGGCATCGAAATCCGCTACGGTGCCCACATGGAAGCCGGTCGGACAGAGCCCGCGGCCGTCGAGCACGGCGTGGGCGTTGTACAAGTGGCCCGCAGGCAGTGCGGGCGGCGGAGCGTCTTCATCCAGCAGGGCTGGAACATACAGTCCCTGAACCGCCGCAGGCCAACTGCCCGGATCTGCGCCTGACGCAATCGGTTCGCCGTTGCGGTAGAAGGGCGTGGCGAGGTCAGCGGCAAAGGCGCAGCGGGTGCCGAAGTCGACGAGGGCGTAGGTGGAGCCGTGGTAGACGATGGAGGCGACGGGGCTGCAGGGTGCGCTGGAAGTTTGGGCCAGCAGGCTGCCTGCCGAAGCCACGGCCCCAAGTGCCACGTACCATTTCATCATGGAGCAGAAGATAAAACTAAGTGTATTAACCCGCTGTTTGTGGGATTCCTGTGACGAGGACTTCACGAGCAGAGGGAGAGGGCCTCGTGCAGCAGTCGATGCGGGCAAAGGTGAAAGATGATTCTTCTCATTGAAAATGCGAACTTCAAACGAACTTTATTCCTGCATCATGGGGTTCTGGCCGTGTTGCGCACCCATGCATTGAAGCTGTCCTGGAGCCGTTGGGCGGCGGCCATCAGCTGTTCAAAAGTGGGTACATCCGTGTGAATCATTGCCCTGCTACGCTCGTAGTCTCCGCGCCAGTCGGGCCATTGCTCCTGCGGCGGCACGATGGTGATGCCTTGGCCGAGGATGGCATCGTAGTTGAGTTTGTTGTATCGGTAGAACGTGCGCCGGTGCCGCACCACCGACTCGAACAGGGCGCGGTCCGCCATGGCTTGGGCTGCATAGCCACCGGCATCGAGTTTCAGCAGGTCGTAGTAGTGGCGGCTCTTGCGTTCGCTGCCCCGGTTGAAACCGGCCACAGTCTCGTGAAGCAGCAGGGCCTTTTCCAGCAGGGTGCGCTGCGGGGCCAACGTGGGCACGTAAAATGTGGCGCTGCCCAAGGCCTCGGGCAGGGCCTCGAAGAGCAAAGGCGTTATGGGCCGTGGG
>CAMCYM010000236.1 GCA_945883885.1 Chryseobacterium gleum | reverse complement strand
CCCCGCGGACCATCCGCGGCATCGAGAGCCGCGGCATGGTCTTGCTCGCCGAAACGCCCGACGGTTCATTGCGATTTGTCACCCCTGAGGAGCAGCCGGTCGCCGGTTCGACGGTGCGATAGAATCCACGTGTTTGACCTACATTGTCGGCACTTTCTGACCACCTGCGCACCGTGAAACCATGCACTTCCCAGAGTACCCGCTGGTAGATCCGCGCTACACGGTACTCTATGTGGACGATGAGGTCCACAACCTCCGGGCGTTTGCTGCGGAGTTTCGCAGGGATGCGCGCATCTTGGTCGCAAGCAACATCCCGGATGCCATCTACCTGCTTGAGACCGAGCCTGTGGACATGCTCGTGACCGACCACAAAATGCCGGAGGGGACCGGGCTCGACATGCTTGCCGCCTCCGTGCGCGAATTCCCGGATGTGGTCCGCGTCATGATCACCGCCTACGGGACGATGGACTTGCTCAAAGAGGCCGTCAACCTCGGACACGTGGATTGGTATCTCGAGAAGCCGTGGGAAGCGCGTGAGTTGCAGCGCATCATCCACACCGCCCGGCGGGAAGCCGTGGAGCGGGATGCCCGGCGGTCTTCCATCAACGGGTTGTTGCGGAAGGTGCACGAAGGCCGGGCCACGGCGGATGCGCTGATCGCGCACCTCGAACGGCATGCAGACGCCGAAGGGGCTGCTTTGGCCCACACCATCCGGCACATTCTTGCACAAGCGCCCGCGGCTTCGCAGGAAGATTTTTGAGTTCCGTTGCAACCTTCAGGCAACCGAATCCGTATCTTTGCCCACGCTTTTGCCGATATAGCTCAGTTGGTAGAGCGACGCATTCGTAATGCGTAGGTCTGCGGTTCGAGTCCGCATATCGGCTCAGAGGAAACCCCGCCCATGGCGGGGTTTTTTGTTGCGTGCCGCCGGGGAACGGTCAGTCCCAGCGTCCGACGGCGCGGAGGTGTTCTGCGATTTGGACCGCATTCGTTGCGGCCCCCTTGCGCAGGTTGTCCGCCACAATCCACAGATGCAAGCCCCGCGGATCGGCCAGGTCGCGGCGGATGCGGCCGACCCCCACCTCGTCACGCTCGTGGGCGTGCAACGGCATCGGATAGACCTTGTTGTCCGGATCGTCGAGCACCTCCACCCCCGGAAACGCGGCGAGCAAGGCACGCACCTCGTCGAGGGCGAAGTCGCGCGCCAACGTCAGGTGCACGCTTTCGCTGTGCCCGCCCACGACCGGCACACGGACGGCCGTGCACACCACCGCCACCGCAGGATCGCCGAGGATCTTCTTCGTCTCGTGCCACACCTTCATTTCCTCTTTCGTGTAGCCGTCCGGGCCGAACACATCGCAGTGCGGAATCACGTTGCGGTCAATCGGATACGGATACACACCAGGGCCTTCGAGGCCTTGGCGCTCGGCCTCAAGTTGCGCGATGGCGGCTGCTCCGGTTCCGGTGACGCTTTGGTAGGTGCTGACGGTGCCGCGGACCACCCCGAAGGCGTCGTGCAACGGCTTGAGGACCATGACGAGCTGCGCGGTGGTGCAGTTCGGATTTGCGATGATCCGGTCGTCCGTTCCGATGGCATCTCCGTTGACTTCCGGCACCACCAGCGGCACGTCGGCGTGCATCCGCCAGGCACTGCTGTTGTCGATGACGGTCGTGCCCGCCGCCGCAAACCGCGGAGCCCATTCCAGGCTGACAGAACCGCCCGCACTGAAGAGCGCCACATCCGGCGCCGCCTCCACCGCCTCCGCGAGACCGATGATGCGTGCGGCCTGCCCGTTGAAGTGCACATCCTGGCCGACACTGCGCTCGCTGGCCACCGGAATCAACTCGCTCACAGGGAAATTGCGTTCAGCAAGCACCTGCAACATCTTGCGCCCTACCAGGCCCGTGGCGCCGACGACCGCCACCCGAAGTCCGTCTTTCATTTTGCAAAGGTACACCTCTGCTTTGTGGACGTCTGCACGGATTCCACGGAGCCGCGGGACCTTTGTGGCCTCACGAATATGGCGAACGGCATGCGGCGATGTTCCATCGGTTTTCTCTGGTTTATTGCAGGTTGCTTTCCGTGGCGTGCCGCCACGGCCCAAACCCAAACCGCGTGGACCGGCGACCTCGGCTCCTGGGCTTGGGACGGCACCGGCTGGACCCTCGACCTCGGCGGAGCAGGCACGGCCTGGCTCGCCACCTGTCCCGGCCCCACGGCGCTGCGCCGTTGGGAATGGCACGCCGACTTCGCCCCTTCCACTGCCAACTTCTCGCGGGTATTCCTCTTCGATGCGGATTCCACCGCGGGCCATTTCCTGCACCTCGGCTCAGCGGGTTCGCTGGACCCGGTGGTCCTCTATGGCATGGCCGCGGGGAGTACCCCGACGCCCCTCGGCGAGGCCTTCCCCGGGTACTTTGCCGCCGGCATGGCCTCCACCTGGACTGCAACTCCCGGAGGACTGGCCTGTGCACCGCTCGAAACAACGCCCCCGGCCTTTCCCGCTGCGGCCTTTGCCTGGACCGAAGATGCTGTTCCCGCCTGCATCGGCATCCTCGCCACGGTGACTGCCTCGAACGCATCCGGCGTGCGCTTCGTTCTGCTGCCTGATTCCGTCTCTGCACCCGCCCCGAGGCTGCAAACAGCTGCGTTGCTGGCACCTGACACGCTGCTGCTGTGCTTCGATGCCCCGGTGACGCCCGGGGGACTTCTCGGGGCGGAAGGTCCGCTAGCCGCCCCGGTGGCCGTGCCGCATCCGTCGGGTTGGCCCGGGCCGTCCGGGTGTTTCCACGTGCCGCTGGCCGCCCCAGTGGCAGAAGGCGGGTCGGCCGATTTCGCGACGACGGGCTGGACGGCGGGCGACGGTGCACTCGTTCCTGACACGGGATTCGTGGTCTGGCGTGCACTCGACACGCTGCCGGCCGGCTCGCTGGCCTTCACCGAGGTCATGGCGGACCCGACGCCGGCGACGCGGTGGGCAGAGCTGGAGTGGGTCGAGGTATACAACCCCGGGCCGCATGCGTTGGACGTCGCGCAGGCGACGTGGTGGGATGCGGGGACGGGGATGGCGGGGCTGGAGCCGCTGATGGGGTGGGATGGGCTGCTGCCGCCGGGGGAGAGGGCGGTGCTGTCGGGCGGTCCGGAGCCGGTGGATCCGACGGGGGAGGTGCGGCCGCGCCAAATGCGGTGGACGGGCGGCGGCACGCTGCTCGATGCAGGGGACGGGATCGGGCTCCTCGGGGCGGGGGGCTGGGCCGCCGTGC
>CAMCYM010000235.1 GCA_945883885.1 Chryseobacterium gleum | reverse complement strand
CCTCCCTGCCTTTGTACTTCGCCGTCCGCGCGCCCATGAAGCATTTGGAATAGCGGTTTTTATTGCTACCAGCTACCGGTAGGAGAGCGGTCGTGCCCGCGGCCACATCGAACCGATGCGTCCCTGTGCTCGTTCGGACCAGCACTCCGCTGACGTCCGGGCGGGGAGCACCGTACGTCTCCATCGAGCTGTACCCTTCGACCAACGTGGCGGCCAGGGCCTTGCCCGATGGCAGCAGGGTCCGGTGCAGGGTCGTCTTATCGAGCGCTTGGTGGTACTTCCGCGTCACCAGAACCGGCCCTTGCGGGAGGTTGACGACGGTCGGCCGTTGGTAGTGGAAATAGCTCCCGACCGGATGCCGCAGCAGCACGTCGCCCGTGGCGCCGGAGAGGCACACCGCGTGGTCTTCACCGTAGTAGACCAAATCCATCACGCCATCCCCCGTCAGGTCCTGCACATGGGGAGGATCGAAGTACGTCGTGCCCGAGGTCATCGCCGCCGCCACTTTGTAAACGAAATGGGGGCTACCCGGCTTCCACCCGTCAAACTCCTCCGAATAATGCACCCAAACCGTGCTCCCATCGCTCGGCCGCACCGCCCGTACCTCCCCGATTTCCGTCGCAAACACCACGACTTGGTCGCCTCCTTTCCGCCGGATCAACGTGGGCACATGCTCGCAATCCCCTGACGTCGGAATCCTCCAAATCAACCGGTAATCCTTCGCCGAATAGCACAAAAATTCATCGTTGTCGTTCCCGAAAAACACCCGGTCCCCGACCGCAAGTACGCCGTTCACATCCACGTCACCCCACGCATCCTCCCCGAGCGTCCGCTCCACCTTCCCCGTCATGCCGCTGATGACGTGTACGCCGTTGCCCGAATCGACCAAATAATCATTGAAATGGCTGCCGTTCGACCCCAAAAACACCTTCGTGCCCACCACCGCCGGCTCCGTCCGGTAGCTCGTGCATCCCGTTTGCGCCTTCCATTTCAGAGGAAACGTCTCTGCAATCGGTTGGCCTGCCACCGCTAAGACCCACCCCGCGCAGGCAAAACTCATAGCAATTTGTAGACTTCTCATCGCAGCAGGTTTTCGTGGTTTCACTATTGCAACGCTCGGGCCTCCTTGTTTTAGTATTCAGCCGAAGCGACGCTGCGCGTCGCGGGACGAGCGCGGCGGAGCCGCGCAGGTAGAGGAAGAGCTTGAGGTCGGATAAGACGTACCACCTTTCGAGTTCAACCCCAACCCCAACCTCAATCCGCGACGCGCAGCGTCGCTTCGTCCCTGTTCCCGCGACGCGCAGCGTCGCTCGCTAACACATTTTGGGCATCCGAAAGGAACAAAGGGGTGGGGTGGTTGCGTTGGAGGCCTAACTTGCGAACCGATGCGTATAAACAAAGAGATACTGAACAGGGTGGCGGGCGTGCGGGTGCCGAGGTGGGTGCTGTTAGGGCTGGTGAGTGTGCTGCTGCTGGCCTACAAGTCGATGGGAGAGACGCCGGGTGTGACGCATGCAGAACTGGATGCACTGGGGCATTTGAGTGAGTTGCTGGTGGACGGCGCGTTGCAACACCGGGCGCCGGAGATGCCGGAATACGTCGAACTCGCAGGGGAGGAAGTGCCGCTGGAAGCCTTCGGTGTGCGGGAGCAGCTGGACCGGGAGTTGGTCGTGAATGCCTACCACCACAGCTCGACGATGCTGTTCATGAAGCGGTCGGCCCGCTGGTTTCCCACGATCGAGCGCATCCTGCGCGAAGAGGGGGTGCCGGAGGATTTCAAGTATTTGGCCGTCATCGAAAGCGGTTTGGAACAGGTGGTAAGCCCCTCGGGCGCTGCGGGGGTGTGGCAATTCATGAAGGAGACGGCTCCCAAGTTTGGCCTGGAACTCACGGCCCAAGTGGACGAGCGCTACCATGTGGAGAAGTCGACGCGCGCGGCGTGCAAGTACCTGAAGGATGCAAAGGCCAAATTCGGGTCCTGGGCGCTCGCCGCCGCTTCCTACAACATGGGTCAGGGCGGCGTGTCGCGGGTGCTTAATGCGCAGGGCGTGGACAGCTACTGGGAGCTACATTTGAATTCAGAGACAGGTCGTTACGTGTACCGGTTGCTGGCGGTGAAGCAGGTGTTTGAGCGGCCGGCGGCCTTCGGCTACCGCCTGCCCAAATCAACGCTCTACACGCCGTACCGCACCCGCTCGGTCCAAGTAACTTCGTCCATCCCGAACCTCGCCGACTGGGCGCTTGGACAAGGGACGCACCTCAAAGCACTGAAGCTTCTCAATCCGTGGCTGCGCTCGGACGCACTGACGGTGGCGCCGGGCAAGTCCTACGCGATCCTGGTTCCGCGCGACGAAAAGGCGGCGAACGCCATCGACGCGGCGAACGGCATCGAAGGAACGGACTCGACTGCCGTCGAAGGCGCAGTTCAGGACTCCATCCGGTAAGCGACGGTCGAAACGCGTCGCCCGGTGGTGTCGGTGCGGACGAGGGCCGCGCCGGGGCTGCCCGGTGCGAAGACGTCGTCGAGGGTGCGGATGCGGCCCGCGGGGACGGAGGCGGCGAGGAGGGCGGAGCCGAGGTCGGCGAGGGTGCGCTCGGCGGACCGTGCGGCGAGGGCGGCGTTGAGGGCGGTGCGGTGGAGGACCCGTGCGGGGTTTGTGGCGAACCGCGGGTCGGTGGGGCCTTCCGGCCAGCCGAGGACGGCGCAGAGCCCGGCGAATTGGCGGTCGGAGCCGACGGCCAGCACGATGGAACCGTCCCGGCAGGGGAGGAGGTCGCCGTAGGGGGCGATGTTAGGGTGTTCCGAGCCGCGTCGGGTGGGGATGGCGCCGTTGACGAGCCACTCGGTGGCCATGTTCGCTAAAGCCGTCAATCCACTGGCTTCCAGCGAGACGATGGAGATACAGCCCTGTCCGGTGGTGGCGCGGCGCAGCAGGCCCTCGAGGGCCGCGGTGCGCATTTGGTGCGAAGCCAGCACATCCATCAGCGCCACCGGAAGGCGAGATGGCGGACGGTCTGCGGGCCCGTTCATGGCCATGAAGCCGGTTTCTGCTTGGACCACCACATCGTAGGCGAGGCGCTCCGGGGCGTCCGGAAAGCCCACGAGGCGCACCCGCACGAGTTGCGGCCATCGGCGCCGCACGGCCTCCGGCTCCAGCCCGAACCGCGCCAAATCCGCCGCCTTGTAGTTCTCCAGCAGCACGTCGGTGCGGTCGAGCTCCGCCTCCAGCCACGCCCGCCCCTCCGCCGTCGCGAGGTCCTGCATCACC
>CAMCYM010000234.1 GCA_945883885.1 Chryseobacterium gleum | reverse complement strand
GAGACCTTGCCCCAAAGAACCCGACGCCACCCGCACGCCCGGAAGCCCTTCTTCGGTCGCCGGGTGCCCCTGGAGCCGCGAGTGGATTTTCCGGAACGTAGCCAGCTCAGCGACAGGGAAGTACCCACGCCGAGCCAGAACGCTGTACCACACGGGGGAAATGTGGCCGTTCGAAAGGAAGAACAGGTCTTCGCCGTGCCCGTCCATGGAAAATGGATCCGCTACGCACTGCATCTCCTCGAAATACAACAGCGTGAGCAATTCCGTGCACCCCAGCGATCCCCCGGGATGTCCGGAGGCGGCGCCGTGCACCATCCGCACGATGTCGCGGCGGATTTGGGAAGCAAGAGCAGGAAGGTCGTACGTGTCCATGGGGCGAAAAATGGTGCCACAAAGCTATTCCCTCGCAGCGGCACTTTCGCAGCCTGTGGACAGCGTGTTGACAATCGTACCTTCGCGGCCTCAACTCCACGCCATGGCTCTGAAATGCGGCATCGTCGGACTCCCGAACGTCGGCAAGTCTACCCTGTTCAACTGCCTCTCGAATGCGAAGGCGCAGAGTGCAAATTTCCCGTTTTGCACCATTGAGCCGAACATCGGCGTGATTTCTGTCCCAGATCCGCGCCTCAACGCCCTTTCAGCGCTTGTCAATCCGCAGCAAGTGGTCCCGACCACGGTCGAGATCGTAGACATCGCAGGCTTGGTCAAAGGGGCCAGCAAGGGTGAGGGCCTCGGAAACAAATTTCTTGCGAACATCCGTGAAACCGATGCCATCCTGCACGTGCTGCGGTGCTTCGAAGATGGCAACGTGGTACACGTCGACGGCAGTGTGGATCCCATCCGTGACAAGGAAGTGATCGACATGGAATTGCAGCTGAAAGACCTCGAAACCGTGGAGGCCCGGGCAGCGAAGATTCGCAAAGCAGCTGCGACCGGTGACAAAGAAGCTGCGCGTACCGCGGCGGTATACGACCGCATCCGCGAAACCTTGGAACGCGGGATCAGTGCCCGTGCCGTCGAACTCGAAGAGGCTGAGCGGGGTATTCTGCGGGACCTTCAATTGCTCACGGCAAAGCCGGTGATGTATGTGTGCAATGTGGAAGAAACGTCGGTGGCTACGGGCAATGCCCACGTAGAGCGGGTGCGTGGAATCGCAGAAGCAGAAGGCGCCTCCGTGCTCGTCATCGGTGCGGCCATCGAAGCGGAGATTGCGGAGCTCGAAGACCCGGAGGAACGCGCCATGTTCTTAGGAGACCTCGGACTTTCCGAACCCGGAGTGGCCGCATTGATCCGCAAGGCATACGAGTTGTTGCAGCTCCAAACCTATTTCACGGCCGGCGTGAAGGAGGTGCGCGCGTGGACGGTGCGCCGCGGTTCGACCGCTCCGGAAGCGGCAGGGGTCATCCATTCGGATTTCCAAAAAGGCTTCATCCGCGCCGAGGTCATTGCATTCGATGACTTCATCCAGCTAGGTTCAGAAGCGGCTGTGAAAGAAGCGGGCAAGCTTGCGGTAGAAGGAAAGGACTATGTGGTGCGCGACGGGGATATCATGCATTTCCGGTTCAATGTCTAAGATCTTGCTCGCGCTCTTCATCGCGTTGCCTTGGGGCCTCGCAGCCCAGCCGCGGGCGGTCGTGCGCGCCATGGAAGCGCAGGAAGCTGCGTGGAACCGGGGCGATGCGGCAGCCTTCATGGCAGCAGGGTATGTGAACAGCCCAGACTTGCTGTTTGTAGGTTCAAACGGGTTGACGGAGGGATTTGAGGAGACACTCGCGCGCTACCGGACATCGTACCCGGATGCAGCGGCGATGGGGCAGTTGGAGTTTGGATTTCTGCGGTGGGTCCGATTGGGCATGCGGCACGGGCTGTACGTGGGAACCTGGAAACTCATGCGCGTAGGAAAGGCCGAAGACCTGTCAGGCCATTTCACCTTGGTGTGGCGTCGGTCGGGCAGCACGTGGCGCATCCTTGCTGACCACAGCAGCTGATGTGGACCTGGCTCATTCTCCTGTCTACCGTTGCAGTGTCGTTGGCGGCATTTCGCATGCCCACACTTTTTGAGCGGGGCATGCTGATTCCAGCCCGCATGCGGGGAGGGGAGGAGGCTTGGCGCGTGGTGACCCACGGCTGGTTGCATGCGGACCTGGGCCACCTCGCGGTGAACATGTTCATGCTGTTTCAGTTCGGGACCCAGGTGGAACGCTCGCTCCCCGGTTTTCCGCTGCTCTACCTCGGTGGCGTCGCGGTGGGCGCGTTGCCGGCCTTGATCAAACACCGAAACAACCCGCTCTACAGTTCACTCGGAGCCAGTGGCGCGGTGTCTGCAGTGGTCCTCGCGTTCGTTGTGCTCCATCCTACCGCCGAGCTCCTCTTGTTCCTCTTCGTGCCGCTACCGGCTTGGGCGGTCGGAGTGCTCTTCTTAGCCTACGAATCGTGGGCCAGCCGGCAATCCGGGACGCGCATCGCGCACGACGCACACCTGTGGGGCGCGGTGTTCGGCTTGATGTACGCCCTCGCCTTTACTCTGCTGCTATCTGGGCAGTAGGGCCGGCTTGCGGCACGATGCGGAAGAGGTCTTCGTTCGGGCGCACCATGTAGTAGGTTTCTCGCGCGACGCGCTCCAAATGCAACGGATGGTCGTGCATGTTTTGAAGCTCGCCGCGGACCCCTTCGATCTCCGTGGAGTAATGGGATACCTGCTCTTTCAATTCCGCCAGCTCGCGCTGGGTACGAAGGATGTAGAACAGGTCAATCTCACTCACAAACGCGATCCAAAAGAACCCCGCCAGTGCCGTCAAGGCATACCGGTTCAACACCCAACGGTGCGCCAGCCGAACAAGCAGCTCAGGCATGCCCGCTGGACTTCGAGGAGGAGCGTCCACGGCCAGAGGGACGATTGACCACCGTCGGTTTCACGTCGGGCTCCACGACCGCAGTCCGCGGTTTGCCGACAAATCCGCCTTCGTCCCGCGTGAAAATCAGCGCATCGGTGCCTTCCACATGGTCAGCGCGCAGCAGGTCCCCTTCCTTCACCTTGCCCGCAATGATCTCCTCGGCAATCGGATCCTCCAAGTACTTTTGGATTGCGCGCTTCAGCGGGCGTGCGCCAAACTTCTCGTCATAGCCGTTGTTCACGAGGAACTCCTTCGCAGCGGGAGTAACCTCCATTCCGTAGCCCAAATCCTCAATCCGAGCCACCAACTTGTAGAGTTCGAGGTCGATGATCTGGTGGATGTGTTCGCGCTTCAACGACTGGAAGATTACCACGTC
>CAMCYM010000233.1 GCA_945883885.1 Chryseobacterium gleum | reverse complement strand
CGGTATTGCCAGTGCAATGCCCGCTGGACAAGGACAGCGATGTCAACGGTGCCGTGTACCCCACCGTCACCGCCGGCGGGTCGGACTTTACAGCGACGTGGACCGGCCCGAACGGCTTCACCGCCTCCACGCCGTGGATCACTGGGCTCGGAGCGGGGGCCTATACGGTCACTGTGACGACGTCGTGCGGCGCAGTGTTGACGAATACCTACACGGTGACGCAGCCCGCGCCATGGAACATTGCGTTGGAGGTCTCGGATGCAGCCTGCGGCGACGTCGAGACCGGTTCCGTGGACCTGTCGGTTTCGGGCGCTACCGCACCGTATACCTACGTGTGGACCGATGCGGCGGGGTTGGAGTGGACGACCCAAGATTTGGTGGAACTGGGGCCCGGTTTGTACACCGTGGAGATCGAAGACGACCGGGGTTGCGTGCGCACGGCCGCTGCCGTCGTGGAATCCGGGGCAGGCCTTGACTTAGACCTCGGTCCCGACGCCACGGTGTGCGAAGACGAGTCGTGGATTGTGACGGCTCCGGCGGGCTACAGCTATGTTTGGCAAGACGGGTCCGTGAACCAGTTCTTCCTCGTGGAGCCGTTCGACCTGGGACCGGGCACGTACTCGATCATCTTGACGGTCACCGATGGCGCAGGATGCACCTACCAAGACGCCCTCATCCTCACGGTGCATGCCTGCACCGGGGTGGGAGAGCAGCACGGCGAGGGGCACGTGCGGGCAGTCCCGAACCCCGCTGCGGACCGGTGTGTGCTCAGCGGTTCGGGTGCTCGTCCGGGCGCGCCGTACGAAGTGCGGGATGCCTCCGGTCGACAGGTGGCTTCAGGAGTGCTGGGTACAGACAGGTCCATCGGCGTGGAGGGCTTCCGCGCCGGTGTGTACACGGTGAGCCTGCCGAGAGCCGGCGCCACCGTCCGCGTGGCCGTGCACTGACCTCAGTCCGGAAGCCGGAAGGACGCGACGGCCTGAGCCGCCCGCTCCACGCCGCTGCGGTCCACGTCGAGGTGGGTGACGAGCCGGACGCGGTCGGGACCGAAGGCAAAGCACAGGACGCCTGCCTGGGCTAAGGCGGTGACGGCTTCGGCGGCGCGCGGCCCGCGGGCGAGGCGGAAGATGACGATGTTCGTTTCGACCGGGTCTACTTCGGCCACTTCGGGGTTCGCGGCAGCCGCCGCGCCGAGGAGGGCGGCGTGGACATGGTCGAGGAGGAGGGAAGGGCCGTGGTGCTCGAGGGTGTGCAGGCAGGCGGCGGCGAGGCTGCCGATTTGGCGCATGCCGCCTCCCAGAACCTTCCGGCAACGGTGCGCTTCGCGGATGAAGTCGCGCGGGCCCACGAGCACCGAACCCACAGGGGCGCCGAGGCCTTTCGAGAAGCAGACGCTCAGCGAATGAAACAGCTGGCCGTAGGAGCTGTAGTCCGCGCCGGGGGTCAACGCCTCGCCGCGCGCGATGCACGCGTTCCAGCACCGGGCGCCGTCGTTGTGGAAGGCGAGACCGTGTGCATCGGCTGCTGCGCGCACCGCAGCGAGGTCCTGCAGCTGCCATACCGCGCCACCGCCCTTGTTGACGGTGTCTTCGGCGCACACCAGCGAGGTGCGGGCATAGTGGCTGTCCGGCGGGTTGACGCCGGCGATCACGTCGGCGGCGGTGAAGCGGCCGCGGCGCTCCGGGGCGCCGATGAGCCGAACGGAAGCTCCCGAATTGCGTGCGATGCCGCCGCCTTCGTAGTGGTAGATGTGGCTCAGGCCGCCGCAGAGTACTTCGTCGCCGGGCCGCGTGTGGACCTGGATGGCGATTTGGTTTGCCTGCGTGCCGGAAGGGCAAAAGAGGGCGTCTTCGTGCCCAAACAGCGCGGCGACGCGTTCCTGCAAGGTGCGGGCGGTGGGGTCTTCGGCGAAGACGTCGTCGCCCACTTCGGCGCGGTGCATGGCTTCGCGCATGGCCGGGGTGGGACGTGTGACGGTGTCGGATCGGAGGTCGATGGGCGGCAACATGGCCGCGAATCTACCGCTATCTTGCCGGCATGTTCAGGAAACTCCTCGCTGCGATGGGCCTGTGTGCCGCGCTATTCATCTCCTTCAGTGCCCGGGCGAAAGAAGGCATGTGGATCCCGACGCTGCTCGGCGCCGTGGAGGACGACATGCGGGCCTCCGGGATGCGGATCTCGGCGGAAGACATCTATGCCGTCAACCGCAGCAGCCTCAAGGACGCCATCGTCCACTTCGGCGGTGGCTGCACCGCGGAATTCGTCAGCGCAGAAGGCCTGATGTTTACGAACCACCACTGCGGCTACGACCAAATCGCCTCCCACAGCACCGTGGAGCAGGACTACTTGCGCAATGGATTTTGGGCAAAAAATCGGGCAGAAGAACTTCCGAATCCCGGATTGACCGCCACCCTGATCGACCGCATCGTAGACGTGACGGCCCGGGTGCTTGCCGCCTCCGCGGAGGAACGGGACGCGGTGCGCAAGGCCATCGTCGCAGAAGCCACGACCGGCAACGGATTGTCCGGCAAGGTCGTAGCCTTCGACTTCGGCAATTCCTTCTACCTCATCACCACGCGCACCTTCAAAGACGTCCGGCTGGTCGGCGCGCCGCCTTCGTCGATCGGCAAGTTTGGCGGGGACACAGACAACTGGGTGTGGCCGCGGCATACGGGGGATTTCAGTGTTTTCCGGGTCTATGCCGGCAAAGACAACGCCCCCGCCGACTACAGCCCGGAAAATGTACCCTTCCGACCTGCCCACCACCTCCCAGTGAGCGTGAAAGGCGTGCAGGAAGGCGATTTCACGATGGTGTTCGGCTTCCCCGGCACGACGGAGCAATACCTTACCGCTTCGGCGGTGCGCCACCTCACCGAGCGGTTGAATCCCGCCCGCATCGGCATGCGCGACGCGGGCCTCGCGGTGATCAACGCCGCACGCGCTTCGGACCCGGCGTTGCGCATTGCGTACGCCCCGAAGCAGAGCGATGTGGCGAACGCGTGGAAGAAGTGGATCGGCCAAAACCGAGGCCTGCGCGAGCTCCACGCGGTACGCCGCAAAGAAGACCTCGAAGCGGAGTTCGCCCGGCGGGCCGGCGCCGCAGGCCGGCCGGACCTTGTGGCCCTCGTACCAGCCATCGACGAAATCAACCGGGAGTTCTTCCCCTTGCTCGAAGCGCGGTCGCTGTACGTGGAACTGATGTTCTATGGCCCGGACATGCTCTCCCTTGCTTCCGACTTCGCGACGCTTGTGCAAGGATCCCAGGCGCTCAGCGAAGCGGACAGGGACCAGCAGGTGGCGGACCGGACGGCGGCCGTG
>CAMCYM010000232.1 GCA_945883885.1 Chryseobacterium gleum | reverse complement strand
ACCATCGGGTGTTGCTCATGGACGTGGTGCGCGACATAATCCACCAGCACGTTCATGTTCCTCCCGTGCAGGGCGTCTACGAGTCCATCGAACTCTTCCTTCGTCCCGAAGCGGGGGTCGATCTCCTTCAGGCGGATGGGCCAATACCCGTGGTACCCGCTGAACCGGCTGGTGATGTCCGTGTCAGGATGCTTCCACAATCCCCACGCGTCGTCGGGGTTGCGTGTGATGGGAGAAATCCACAACGTGTTGATTCCAAGTGAGTCGAAGTAGCCTGTTTCAAGGGCCTGTTGAATTCCAGCGAAGTCGCCCCCGAAGCGATTGGCCTTCGGTGAAATGGAGGCATCCGGCGTGGGGCCGTCGTTCACCTTGGATCCGTTGATGAACCGGTCGACCATCAGGAAGTACATCACGGTGGCGTGGCGGTCGGATCGGGTGAGCTCTGCAGGGTCGGTCACCACGTGGCCGTCCTGCAAGGGAAGCAAAATCACCTCGCTGGTGCCCAGCGTGTTTGCGGCCCAAATCCGAAGGTGCGCCCGGCCCTTTTGGTCCGCAAATTCGGGCATGCGGACGTAGCCCTTGCCGTCGTCTCCGACGGTCCCGGCCGGTACGCGGGCATTTTCCCACCATGCGAAGAGCTGCGCACCTGCGGTTCCTTCACACACCACCACGGCCCCGCTATCCGTGTCCAGCACTTCGAGCGCGATGAGCGACGGTCCCCCGGCTCCTACCTCGAGCACGGAGTTGAATGCACCCATGCCGTTCGGCATGCTGTCGCGGGCCAGCGGGTCGAGCTGCCAAGCGCCGTCCACGACCAGCCGGTACGGGTGTGCCCCGGCCGGCAGCTCCAGTTCGAGTTCCCAGCCGTCCGCCGTCCGTGCAAACGGCGTCGCCGTGGCGTTCCATCCATTCATCGCGCCGGTGATTGCAACGGATTGTGCCCCGGGGAACTCCCGCTTGAGCAGCACCCGTTCGATGTCCGAGCGCATCACCGGGATGTCGAGGGCCCGCGTCCCGAAGTACATCCGCAGCTGGCCCATCGCGAGCTTCGGACCTCCGACAATCGTCACCGCCGGCCCGTCGGGACCGGAGACGACCTCGATGGGCGATGCAGGATCGTCCCACACCACCGAATCGGGCACCGCCCCGTCCGGTGCGAAGTCCGCGATCAGCAAGGTGGTCGTGTCGGGCGACAGCACCACGGGCAAGATGGGGTACCCGGTAGATAGCGGGTAGTCGGCAGGTCGAAAGGCCGGGCTGCACGCGGAAAATCCCGCAATGCCAGCGATCAGGAGGGTGGGCAAGGTGCGCATGGAGCAAGGGAAATGCGAAACGGACGGCCGAGGCCATCCGTTCAGCGGGTTACTCGCAATCGAGCAAACTCAGGATTTCAAAGGGCGGTGGGCCGGGGGGATAGGAAAATCCCGGGCGCACCACGTAGTACCAAATCTCGGACAACTTCTCGCCGGGCTGAAGGAAGTCCGCGAACAGCTCCTCCGGGATGAAGGTGGTCCGGAACTTCGTCGTGCCCGCCATGGCCGTGACTTGCAGTTCCGGATGGGAAGGGACATCCGCCACCGCAGCGATTTCGTAGCTGGTGAAAGCGTCTACTTTGCCGATCATGTAGAAGAAGCACTCGTCGGTACCCATGTTTTGGAGGCCTTCCCGAGTTTCCTTCGAGTTGTCGTAGGTGATGCTCACGAAGTCATCGACGTTGCGCAATTCCGGGAAGACACAAATGCGCGCTTCGCAGAGTTTCGGGATGATGTCGATGTGGATGTCTTCGGATTTCGCCTCGAAGGGAAAGCCGTCCACGCTGTTGCCGTTGTCGAGTTTTGCCAAACACGAAATCCCCCGGGCAAACAGCGCGGGACCGTCGACGCCATAGTACGCCGTCGGAACGAAGGTCATCGAATACAGCCCCGGTCCGACTTTCGTGAGCTTCTGGTGCTCCGCCGAGTCGTCCCAGTTGCCGTTCCCTGCAGCAGGTCCAGCCGGTTGCCAGGTCCACAGGTAGAGCGAAGTGTCGGGGAAGGCCTCCACGATGGCCTTGAGGCCGTTGTTTTGGATGCCGTCCTCGCAGTTGTTCAGGTTGATGTACAGCGTCAACTCCGCATTCGCGTCGGTGGGCGAGGGGAGGACGTAGGCCTTTTGGGCCGCGGCCGGCACGGCGGCTGCGGCAAACGCTGCGGCAAACGCCGCTGCACGGGCAAAGTTCCGCATGGCCATCAGTTGATTCGGGTGAACGAGAAGGTGTAAATCACGGTCGCCGTGCCGTTGCAATCGCGGCGGTATTCGATGCTCATGTCCTGATCAAACTCGCGGACCATGGCGCCGAGGTCGTACACGAGCGTATCCTCTCCGCTGAACAGGTGGATGTAGCTCGGGAAGCCCTCGTCGTCGAAGCCCCAAGCGCCGCCTTCGCCGAAGTAGTTGCGGCCTCGTTCCAGCGCGATGCTGTACGTCCGGTCGGCGTTGAAGGTCAGCTGCAGGGGGGTGACGTTGCCGTCGATGTAAAAGCTGCTCAGGTCGCGCACCTCTTTCACAGGACTGTTGAGGTCTTGCTGGGTGAACGAGGTGAGCTGCCAAGTTCCGGTGAGGCCCTTGACTTTGTCGAACGACTCGCCGAGCTCGCCTTCGGGCTCGGGCTTGCAACCGGTCATCCACCCGGCAGCGAGGACCGCGCAGGCGAAGAGGGTTCGGAGTGCGATGGGGGTGCGTTGCATCGTGTGTGAAGTTACAAGCAACCGCCTTCTTCGTTGAGAATGAAGCCGGCGGAGGTGGTTTCGTTGTTCGGGAATTGCAGCGACATGCCCGGGCAGTTCCAAGACGCGCCCCGGATGGTGATGTCTTCGCCGGCGGCTCCACGGCGGAGGAGTTGGTCCGTCCACGCCCCTTCACCGGCGGTCTCTTTCCGGTATTCGTCGCGCGCAGCTGCGATGACGGCGGTGGCATCCGAAGCGCCATCGAGCGGGTTGTTGCCGGCCCCGAAGGCGCGGTCCCGGATGGCATTGATGTCGCCGATGGCTGTGCCCAAATCCCCCCCGGAAGCGGCCAACGCTTCCGCACGCAACAACATCAGACCGGTCAAGTGCACCACCGGGACGTTGAAGTACTCTTTGCCATTGAAGCGGTTGCAGAGCGGGCGTGCGCCGGCACTCAGCCATGCATTGCGGCCGTCTCCGCCGCCGGATAGGCTCATGAAGAACGCGAAGTCGTCGCTGAACGCAAGTTGTGGGTTCGGGTTGCCATCGGAGCGGAGGTTGTCGCGCAGCCAGTTGCTGCGGAAATCGTACGGCATGCTCACGATGCCGAACACC
>CAMCYM010000231.1 GCA_945883885.1 Chryseobacterium gleum | reverse complement strand
TTGGAAGGGGATGCCCAAATGCGCCGCCACCAGCATCGCGTCCTGCGCATCGTCGATCCACGGGCAGGCCCCGCCGATGGTGACCTCTGCGTCGTGCCAGTTCCGCATATAGAGTCCGATGACCTCGTGCCCTTGCTCGAGCAACAGGGCTGCCGCGACACTGGAATCCACCCCCCCGGAAAGTCCGACGACGATGCGCATGCAGCGAAGGTACAGCGGTCTACCTACCTTGCTCCACCGGCAGAGGCAACCCTTGCACCGAGGTTGCGTCTTGAACCGGACGAAGTCATGCACGACGCCCTCATTCGCGACCACATCGAAGGCTGTCGCCGGGGAGACCCGCGGGCGCAGCAGTGGGTGTTTGAGCGGTACTACCGGACGATGTTCGGGGTATGCGCGAGGTACATTGCGGATGCGGATAGCGTGCAGGATGTTGTCCAAGAGGGGTTCCTGAAGGCGTTTACAAACATCGAAGGGTACACCTCGAAAGGTTCTTTTGAAGGTTGGCTGCGCAGGGTGATGGTGAACACAGCCATTGACCATGTTCGGCGTCGGAAGTCATGGAACGCGACACTGTCGAATGACCGCGACATCGAGGACATCCCGGACACCGACGCGGAAGTGGAGGAGGGACGGGACTGGAGCGTTGAGCAGGTCATGGCAGCGCTGCATACGCTCACTCCGATGTACCGAGCGGTGTTCAATTTGTTCGTCTTCGAAGATCTGAGCCACATCGAAATCGCCGAACGGCTCGGCATCGAAGTGGGGACTTCGAAGTCGAATTTGGCAAAAGCTCGCCGCAACCTGCAAAAGGCCTTACTCTCTTCAACGGACACATCACCGAACGATTGACACGCCTGAACATGGGATCAGAGGATTTTGACGAACGCATCCGGAGGGCTTTCAAAGAGCACGAACCCGACGTAAAAGGGGATTGGAAGCGCATGCAAGCGGCCCTCCTCGGCGCGGCCGGCGGCACGACCGCTGCTGTGGTGCGCGCCCGGTGGGTCGGTGGTGCGGCGGGAGCTACTGCAGTGGTCGCAGCGGTGTCGGGGTGGTTGATGTGGTCTTCCCCGGACGAAGTGAAGGACGCTGAATCGGCTCCGACCGAGGCCGTCACGCAGCAACAAGGAGCGGCGGCACCTTCCGCAGACGGCATTGAAGCGAGCCCGGAGGCACGCACGCGTACGGCGGTGGTGATTCCCACATCGTCATCGTCCGCGGCAGGTCCCGTGGCGCCGCGGATGCCCACCCGGTCGGAGGCCCTTTTGCAAGGGAAGAGCAATCCGTCCGCGGGTGCTGCCCCCCTCGCAGATGCGGACGTGATTTCGAGTTCTGTCAAGGAAGCATGCGCAGGAACCGAGGTGACTTTCTCCATGGAAGGGGATTGGGCGAAAGGGTCCATTCTCTGGAATTTCGGAGACGGTAGCTTCAGCAACGACGTGGCCCCGGTGCATGTGTTTGCGAAAGAAGGCACCTATGACATCACCATTTCGATGCGCTCACCGAATGACGGAGCCATCCGCACGCGCACGGTGGAAGACATGATCGTGATCCGGCCGAAGCCGGATGCCCAAATGGCATGGAAGCTTGAGCCGACTCCTACCGGTTCGGGAGTGCGTGTCGCCTTGGAGGACAAGACCCCGAAAGCCTCATCGGCCACCTGGATGCAGGGATCGAAGAGTGTCAGTTCTGATGCACTCCTGCTCCAGGGTTCAGGCGCGTATCCCATCACGTTGGTGTCAAGCAATTCCTTCGGATGCCAAGATTCGCGGACCGAAGTGCTGCGGATGGGCGATCGCAATGGAATCGATGCGCCGAGTACGTTTTCTCCAGATGGGGATGGCAAGCGGGACACCTTCATGCCAGAAGGCCTTCGTAAAGGCACTTTTACCCTGCTCATCACAGACATGGAGGGCAATGCGGTGTTCTCGACCGAGCACTACAAAGCCCCGTGGGACGGGCGGCTCGCGGACGGATCGAAGGCACCGCTGGGGTCGCTGTTCCGGTGGACGGTCATCCGCGAACTCACGGCGGGCAAGCCCGAGTTTTTTTCAGATCGGGTGCGCATTGAGCGCTGAACCGGAGTTTTGCCGGGTGTAAATTCGCGCGATGCAACCTCAGCCTCTGGAGTGCGTTTTGGATTCGATGAAAGTGAATGCCTCGCGCATGGTGCGCCTCTTGCTCGTCGGATTCGGGTTCGTTGCGGGGAATACCGCGGATGCTCAGGTTTTGATGTCAAACAGCACCATTGCGGTATGTGATACGTTTTTCCGAGACGATGGTGGAAGTGGAGCATATACCGGGGCAGAATTGACCATGACGCTGTGCCCCGACGAGGCGGGGGCTTTTGTGTCCTTGGATTTTTTGGCCTTCAGCCTGTACCAGGCGCCGAACCCGAACAACTCGGACTACTTGACCATCTACGACGGTACTTCTACCGCCGCGGCAAGTCTGGGTTCCTACACGGGGGACGAATTGCAGGGATTGATGGTGTCGTCAACGCTGGGGAATGCTACCGGCTGCCTGACCCTCCAGTTTTCCTCTCCTACGAACAATACGGCAGGCTTTGCCGGATGGGAGGCGACCATCGGATGCGGTCTTCCCTGCGCGGGCATGCAGGGGCTGGCGGAGATTTTGGGGCAGACCACGCTGGTCAACAACATTCCCACCATTTCCATTTGCCAAGGGGAAGAAGTCCTCTTTGCAGATGCTGGCTCCACCATTGACCCCGGGTTTCAGCTGGCCTACTGGATGTGGGACTTTGACGATGGAAGCGAGCAAACGCTCACAGCTCCCAGCGATGTAGCCCATACGTTCGTCGATCCCGGTGCGTATTCAGTGAAATTGGTTGTGGGCTACCTGAACGACGGGGATACATGCAAGTCGTTGAACATCAATCCGGTTCAGGTGCTCGTGAGCACGCCGCCTTCGTTCAACACGTCCCTGGAGTCCCCGATTTGCACCGGCGGTACGCAGGTGGAAGGCGCGCTAGACGGAAGTCCCGTTACGAGCATCCTGTGGACCGATGCGCCGAGCATCGATGCGCCCTCCATTTCGCCTACTGGGTTTGATGCGGGCTTTACGTACTGTTCATCGCTGGAGCTTGACGTGTTCCCGGCAGACGCGGTACTTGAAACCTGCGAAGATTTAATCCAAATCACGGCCGAGATGGAGCACAGCTACCTCGGGGATTTGGGCATCAGCATCACGTGCCCGAACGGAACCACCGTCACGCTTCAAACCCAAGGCGGCGGCGGAACCTTTCTCGGGGAACCCGTCGATGTCGAAGATGACTTGACCGAAGGCGTGTGTTACGCGTACGGATGG
>CAMCYM010000230.1 GCA_945883885.1 Chryseobacterium gleum | reverse complement strand
CCGGCGTTGCCGGCTCGAGGGATGAGGTCGCCGGCGTTGCCGGCTCGAGGGATGAGGTCGCCGGCGTTGCCGGCTCGAGGGATGAGGGCAAGATTACCCGTGGAATAGTGTCTGATAATGTGACGATTAGGGTTGATTCGCCGAACTTTACCTCAACCTCAACCTCAACCTCAACCTCAACCTCAACCCCACCCCTCTCACTCGAAGACACCATCCTGGTCGAGGCGGTGGCGCGGTCCATCGAGCTCGACGTGATGGCGTACGAGCCGGAAGTGGAGGAGGAAGTGGAGAGGGCGCCGCGGTCGTGTGGGGCGTGGCTGGCGGCGCGGGCGGGTCAGACGGGGTGGGCGGGTGCCGGCGGGGTGGAGGGCGTGGACGAGGACGGAGGCGCGAGAGAAGGGAAGGAAGGGGCGATCCTGGAGCGGTTTATTCGGGAGAATCCGAGGATCGGAAGGGTACGTGAGGAGGTGGATCCGCGCGTTGAAGATTTGGCGCGCGCGAGCCTGGAGGAGGGGGAGGGGATGGAGGCGCTGGTGACGGAAACGATGGCCCAGTTGTATGCCCGGCAGGGGCAGCGGGCGAAGGCGAAGCGCGCGTACGAACTGCTTGCCTTGAAATATCCGGAAAAAAGCGCGTACTTTGCGGCCGCATTGAAAAATCTAGGGTGATGGGCATTTTCCTTATGGCGTTGATTCTGGTCGTGTGTGTGCTGCTCGCGCTGGTGGTTCTTGTCCAAAATCCGAAAGGAGGCGGGCTGTCCTCGGGGTTCACCGGGGCTGGGTCCTTCGGGGGCGTCCAGCGGACGACCGACTTCCTCGAGAAGGCGACGTGGTATTTGACCGGTGCGTTTTTCGTGCTGTGCATCGCGGCGGGGATTTACTTCGGCAACACGGAAGATTCCGGTTTGCCGGATGAGTCGATGGTGCCTGCGGCGACGACGGACGGGGGAATGGATGCCGGGGTGGACGGTGGGGCTGCGCCTGCGGGTGAGCCGGTGGAGTAAGGAGTAGTCCGAGGTGAGGCGCGGCCGGAAGGGCTGCGCAGGAGATGCCAGCCTGTCAGGGGTTGGCATTTTTTTTGGCATGCGCGGGCGGGAGGGGAGGGGTGGGTGTGTCGATTTGGCAGGGGAAGAGGCTGTGGGGGGGAGTGGCACGGGGTTCGCTGAAGTGCGGATGCAAAACCTTTTTTTACCATCATGTCTGTTCACATTCAACCCCTCGCGGACCGGGTTCTGGTCGAACCCGCCGCGGCAGAAGAGAAGACCGCCGCTGGACTTTACATTCCGGATACGGCGAAGGAGAAGCCCCAGCGCGGCACGGTGATCGCTGTCGGCCCGGGCAAGAAGGACGAGCCGACCACGGTGAAGGTGGGGGACACGGTCCTCTACGGCAAGTATTCCGGCACGGAGCTGCAGCTCGGCGGCAAGGACTTCATGATCATGCGCGAGAGCGACATCCTCGCAGTGCTTTAATCGATTGAAATCAAAGAAATTATGGCAAAAGACATTCAATTTGACACGCATGCCCGCAATGGGTTGAAGGCCGGTGTCGATGCGCTCGCAAACGCAGTGAAGGTGACCCTCGGTCCGAAGGGTCGCAATGTGGTGATTGACAAGAAGTTTGGGTCACCTTCGGTGACAAAAGACGGCGTCTCTGTGGCGAAGGAAATCGAGTTGAAAGACCCGATCCAGAACCTCGGCGCCCAAATGGTGAAGGAAGTCGCCTCGAAGACCTCGGATGTGGCGGGCGACGGCACCACGACGGCTACGGTCCTCGCCCAAGCCCTCGTCGCAGAGGGCTTGCGCAACATCGCAGCCGGCGCGAATCCGATGGATCTGAAGCGCGGCATGGACAAGGCTACGTCCGCCATCGTGGCCGAGCTCCAAAAGATTTCCCGCAAAGTCGGCGACGACACGCAGAAAATCGAGCAAGTCGCTGCGATCTCCGCGAACAACGACGCCGCCATCGGCGCCCTCATCGCCCAAGCCATGAAGGTGGTCGGCACGGAAGGGGTCATCACGGTGGAAGAGGCGAAAGGCACGGAAACCGAAGTGAAGACGGTCGAAGGCATGCAGTTTGACCGTGGCTACCTCAGCCCCTACTTCGTGACGAACGCAGAGAAGATGGAGGCGGAGCTCGACAATCCGTACATTCTGATCTACGACAAGAAGATCTCCACGATGAAGGACATGCTCCCGGCGCTCGAGAAGTCGGCCCAAACCGGCCGCCCGCTCCTGATCATCGCCGAGGACGTAGACGGCGAAGCCCTCGCCACCCTCGTGGTCAACAAGATCCGCGGAGCGCTGAAAGTGGCCGCCGTCAAAGCCCCGGGCTTCGGCGACCGCCGCAAGGCCATGTTGCAGGACATCGCCGTCCTCACAGGCGGCCAGGTCATCTCCGAGGAAACCGGTCTGAAGCTGGAGAACGTGACGCTTGCGGACCTCGGAACGGCGGAGAAAATCACGGTCGATAAGGACAACACCACGATCGTCAACGGTGCCGGCCACAAGGAGGACATCGCCGGCCGCGTCGCGGAGATCAAGGCCCAAATCGAAAAAACGACCAGCGACTACGACAAAGAGAAGCTCCAGGAGCGCCTCGCGAAGCTCGCAGGCGGCGTGGCCGTCCTGTACATCGGCGCCGCTACGGAGGTCGAGATGAAGGAAAAGAAGGACCGCGTCGACGACGCGTTGCACGCGACCCGTGCAGCCGTCGAGGAAGGCATCGTCCCCGGGGGTGGAACGGCGTACATCCGCGCGGCTCAGGCCCTCTCCCACCTCGAAGGCGTGAATGCCGATGAGACGACGGGCATCCGCATCGTCCTGCGCGCGGTGGAAGAGCCGCTGCGCCAAATCGTCGCCAACGCCGGCGGCGAAGGCGCCGTCGTCGTCAACTCGGTCCGCGAGGGCTCCGGCGACTTCGGCTACAACGCCCGCACGGAGGTCTATGAAAACCTCTACGAAGCCGGCGTCATCGACCCGACGAAGGTCACCCGCGTAGCCCTCGAAAACGCGGTCTCGATCTCGGGCATGCTCCTCACCACCGAGTGCGTCATCGCCGACATCGAGGAGGAAAACGCCGCCGCCGGTGCCGCTGGCATGGGCGGAGGCATGGGCGGGATGATGTAATCCCTCCTTCTACCACGTCACATCGGAAAGGCCGTCCCACTCGGGGCGGCCTTTTTTTGTTCAGCATTCAATTCAGCGAGGTTGCGGAACCGAGAAGGCGTCGGTGTTTTCAAAAATCCAATCTTCCGCAAGTGCGTATCTCTGTGCAAGTTGAAAGTTCTCCCGGACGGCCGGTAGTTTTTGGAGATATAGCTCTTCAGTGAGCTTATCTTC
>CAMCYM010000229.1 GCA_945883885.1 Chryseobacterium gleum | reverse complement strand
TCTCAACATCGAGCCCGACGCGCCGAAAAAACGCAAAGTTCCTCCTACGCCGACCCGGCAATGATCCGGACGGTTCTCATCCCACTCCTCGCTTCCTAGCTTGCACCCATGTCCGGATTCATCCGCCCCTTTGTAGAACGGCACTACCGCCACTTCAACTCCGCCGTCATTCCCGACGCCGCAACCGCGTACGAGCAACACCTCACCGCCGGTGGAAAAATGATGGTTACCCTCGCGGGGGCCATGTCGACGGCTGAGCTGGGTCGGAGCCTTGCGGAGATGATCCGCCAAGACAAGGTCCACATCATCAGCTGCACAGGGGCAAACCTGGAGGAAGACGTGATGAACCTCGTGGCACACAGCCACTACGCCCGCGTGCCGAACTACCGTGATTTGACCCCCGCCGAAGAAGTGGCATTGCTAGAGCGCGGCATGAACCGGGTGACGGACACCTGCATCCCGGAGCACGAAGCGTTCCGCCGGCTGGAGAAACACCTGGTGGACCTGTGGCAGCGCACCGAAGCCGCCGGAGAGCGCCGCTTTCCGCACGAGTACTTCTATGAGGCCATCCGGAGCGGCGTCCTGGAGCAGTACTACGAAATTGACCCCCGCGACAGCTGGATGGTCGCTGCGGCCGAGAAAAACCTGCCCATCATCGTGCCCGGTTGGGAAGACAGCACGCTGGGCAACATCTTCGCGGCACACTGCATCGCAGGGGACGTGCGGCCTTCGACGGTGAAGAGCGGCATCGAGTACATGATTTGGCTTGCGGACTGGTACACAGAAACCACCCGTGACTGCACGATCGGATTCTTCCAAATCGGGGGCGGCATCGCGGGAGATTTCCCGATCTGCGTCGTGCCGATGCTGCACCAGGATCTGCAGCGCGAAGAGGTCCCCTTGTGGGGCTATTTCTGCCAAATCTCCGACAGCACCACCAGCTACGGCAGCTACTCCGGGGCAGTCCCGAACGAAAAAATCACTTGGGGGAAGCTCGGAGTGGACACCCCGCGGTATATCATTGAGTCCGATGCGACCATCGTCGCCCCGCTCATCTTCGGCTGGCTGTTGAACTGGTAAGCGCACGAATGCCATGAACCGCGTCATCAAAAACTACACGAACATCACGCCGATGCACATCGAGCTCATCGCGAAGGCCTTCCCGGAGGGCTTCGGCGACGATGACCTCCAAGTGCTCTCCATGCCGAACGGCAAATACCTCCGAGCCCTCGAAGTCAAGACGGAAGACACCATTTACCTCTTCCGCATCGACGACGAGATGATCGAAGTGCTCGAAGACGCTACCGACGACAACTTCGAAGTGGCCGTGGACAGCGGCTCGTCCGACAGCGAGTCCGACGGCAACGACGACGATGCCGAAGAGGAAACGGACCGTCCGGCCCGCCGCGGCTCCAGCGACGACGACGACGATGACCACGGCGGCGACGATTCCGGCGACGACGAAGACGACGACGAAGACGACGATTGACACACAGAAACCGGTAGCAGGAACGCAAGGTTTTCACTACCTTTGACGCCCCTCCGCAAGGAGAGCAGCTGACGGGCATTTAGCTCAGCTGGTTAGAGCGCTACCTTGACATGGTAGAGGTCACTGGTTCGAGTCCAGTACTGCCCACAACCCTTGGGAACCCCTCGTCGACCGCTTGCGGAAGTCGGGGGGTTACTTTTTTCAGGCGGTGTGGGCGCGCGAACACCCGCTACATTCGCAGCATGCGCATGTTGCTCGCGGTCGTGTTGCTCCTCGGTGTTGCTGGGGGGTCGGGCCTGTCGGCCCAAACCAAGCCCACCGGCGTCCTCACCGGCACCGTCCGGGATGCAGAAACCCGCTCGCCCCTTCCCGGCGCCTCCCTGCTCCTTGCAGACCAGCCCGGCATCGGAACCACCACCGACGCCGATGGCAACTTCCGGTTTGACGCCCTTCCCGTCGGCCGAATTTCTCTGAGCGTACGCTTCATCGGCTACACCTCCCGCACCCTCGACGGTGTGGTCATCACCACCGGGCGGCCCGTGCACGTGGAGGTGGAGCTGAGTGAATCGCCCGTGGCCATCGCAGAGGCCGTGGTGACTGCGGACCGGCCCGGTGAGGCGCTGAACGAAATGGCCGTGGTCAGCGCGCGGCCGTTCAGCGTAGAAGAAACGGACCGCTATGCCGGATCGCGGGGCGACCCTGCGCGCATGGCCAGCAACTTCGCCGGGGTGCAAGGAGCGGACGACAGCCGCAACGACATCGTGGTGCGCGGCAACAGCCCAGCGGGCGTGCTTTGGCGGGTGGAGGGCATCGACCTGCCGAACCCGAACCACTTCAGCGTCCCCGGAACGGGAGGCGGACCGGTAGCCATCCTGAACAACAAGGTGCTGGCCACAAGCGACTTTTTTACCGCTGCCTTTCCTGCAGAGTACGGAAACTCCACCGCAGCCGTGTTCGATTTGCGGCTGCGCAACGGCAACTCCGACCGCCCGGTGCGGAGTTTTCAGTTCGGATTTCTCGGGACAGAGGCCATGCTCGAGGGGCCGATTGCGCGGGGAAAGCGCGCGAGTTACCTCGTCAATTACCGGTACAGCACCGCCGCAATTTTCACCCTGCTGGGCATCGACATCGGCACATCTGCTGTGCCGAGATACCAGGACGGCAGCTTCCGGTTGTTTTTTCCGCAGCGGACGGGGGGTGCGGTGGCGGTTTGGGGCATCGCCGGCACGAGCGATGTCGACATCCTCATCAGCGAGCAAACCGTTCCGGAACGCAACATCTACGGGGACAACGACCGGGACCAACACTTCGGCACGGGCCTCGGCATCGGCGGCGTGACGTGGACCCGGCCGCTCGGACCGTCGGCGCACCTCAAAGCCACCGTCGCCGTCAGCCGCGACCAAGCGACCAGCGCTCACAACCGGGTCTACCGCGAGCTCACACCCGAAGGCACGTACCGGCTCGACAGCCTCGTCGACTACATGCGGTACCGCTTTGCCACGGACCGGGTCAGCGGCTACCTCGCGGTCAACAAGAAATACAGCGCGGCCCTCTCCCTGCGGTACGGTCTGAGCCTCGACGGCATGCGCGGCGACTACCGCGACAGCATCCGCACGGAAGATCCGGACACGGAAGTCCTCGGGGGCTGGATGCGGCGCTGGGACGGCACCTTCACGGCTGCCACAGTGCAACCGTTCGCGCAGCTGAGCTACCGCCCGTCCGCCCAGTGGACATGGGTGGCCGGCCTCCACGCGCTGTACCATTCGGCCTCGTCGACCGGTGTGCTTCCGGAACCGCGGCTGGGCGTTCGGTTTGAGCCAGGCGGCAAGTCTGCGTTCAGTGCAGGCCTGGGCCTGCACTCCCAAACCCAAGCTCCG
>CAMCYM010000228.1 GCA_945883885.1 Chryseobacterium gleum | reverse complement strand
ATCGGCGAGGACCACGTCCCCGCTGACCACCTCCCACCCGATGAACTCCATCCCTAGCGTGGCTTCGGCGGTGAGCTGCATCGGCACACCGGCGAAGTAGGTTGCGGACAGCGGGCTGTCGGCGGGACCGATGTCTACCGAATTAATTTCCACTTCGCCGAGGCCATCGATGATGACCGTCACGCTCACCGCTTCGACCTCGTAGCAATCTTCGAGACCGCCGATGAGGGTGGCCGCACAGCGGTCGTCGATGAAGTCGTGGATTTCCTGCACGTTTGCCTGCCAGCCACCGTAATTGCCGCCCCACCGCTGGATGTGGCGCTGCATTTCCGGGTCGATGACGGCCACCATGCTGTCCAGGACTTCGTGCATCCGGTTGCAGCTGAAGTGCGTGTTGCTCAGGTCCGCCCAGCGGTTGATGTAGGTGGCCCAAAACGTCTCATTCTCCAGCAAGGCGTTGAAAATGGGGATGTGGCCTTGCCCGCCGGGATCGCCGAGGGATTCGGGGTTGCAGGGGTCCGCGTCGGGCTGTTGGGACGGGATGCCCGTGTAGTTCGCGCCGTGCCCGAAGGTGTTGTCCATGTCCCACAGGGCATAGCGCCAGCGGCGTCCGTCGCCGTCGGGATGGCGGCCGCGCCACCACGCCGTGTTCCAATTGAGCCAGTCGGCGCAGACCACGAACGAGTTGAGCAGTACATAGTCGATGAGGCTCATCTCGTTGTACACGCTGGTCACGTAGTCGTAGTTCGCAGGGTCGGCCATGTTCGAGCCGGTGATGAAGTTCACCAGCGGCTGCCAGTCCGCATCGCTGCCGTATTCGACCCACGTTCCGCCCCAGGTCTTGATGAAGTCGACGAAAGGCCGCGGCTGGTCGTAGTACTCCTCGGTGAAATCGAGGTCATCGACCTTTTCGCGGTATTCGTAGACGCCCCAGTACTGGCCGTTCAGGTAGACGATGCAGCTCTCGTTCGTCCGCTCGTCGACGTGGAGTTGGGCCAAATGGCTCAGCGTCTGCACGTATGCGTCCCGGATGTGGCCGCCACCGGAGGAGGGGTAGTTGTCGTTCGCGGCCGCCTTGAAGATGAGCCGCTGGTAGGCATCGCGGTTCTTGACGTGGAACAGCTCGGCCTCGATGGCGTCGCTGTGGCCCATTTGGTCCCGGGTGATGTAATCAAATCCCTTCTGCGGATAGGCATTCGAGTCGTTGCCGTGCTCGTTCGCGTCTCCAGACGCCTCGCACCAAAATGAGCCATCGGGATAGAAAAACTCGACATGCGCGGGCTCTTGCGCCGGCCCCCACCATCCACCGGGCCATTCTCCATCTTCCTCGTTGTCGCCGGAGACCGAGACGACAAGGATGCTGTGCGCATCGCTCCCGATGAGGTAGGTGTTCGTCTCCGTCAAGCCTGTGGCGAGGGCTCCCGAAGCATCGAAGCACCGCGCACGCAGGACCGTGGTCGCATTGATCGCAATCGGGGCGCCATACAAGGTACTCGTGGCGGTGGGTTCGTAGCCGTTCGTGGTGTAGCGGATGGAGAAGCCCGCTGGCGCGGTCAGCGTGACGTTCACCGGACCGGCGGAGTATCCCGCAGGAACGCTGAATGCAGGCACGGGGGCGTATCCGTTGAAGACAGAGGCCGCGGCAGCGCCGGGGTTGACCGCATTTGGGGTGGGATCCGTGCAGACCTTCCACGTGCCCGAGCCGTCGGGAATCCGGGCCCAGCTGTGGTCTGCCAAATTCGGCGTCCAGTCCGTCCCGAAGGTGTACGACTCGATCAAGGCCCCGGTGGGCGACGAAAACACGATGGCCTCGCCCGCGGTTTGGGTCACCTTGAAATTCGTGTTCAAGTACCCCCCATCCATCAGCCCCCCAGGCACTTCCCCCTCGCCGGAGCAGAGGATCGTCACCCGGCCGCCCGCCGCAACGTTCGTGCCCGCGGGAATCTCAAATTTCTGCGGATTTGCCGGGTTGTCGGACAGCCAATACCCCGCGAGGTTCACGGCAGTCGGCCCTGTGTTGTACAGTTCGAGGAAGTCCTCGTTGCCCCCCCCGAACCCCAGCGAGTAATTCGCCGCCGAGAATTCGTTGATGACGACTTGGGCCCGCGCCCCGCCGCACAGCCCGAACAGGGCCACCAAGAACCAAGCGCAGTTTCTCATCGGATGTCAAATCTTCCTGTAGCCGAACCCAGAGCGCCGCCGGACAACCGGAACACATAGCTGCCCGCCGGGAGGTCGCCACGGTCGAAGACGTGGGAAGTGCCCGTTGCTTGCTCGCTCCGTACCACGCGTCCCGTCAAGTCCATGACTTCGAACAACAACGCAGCCCGGCTCGGGTTCACGAACCGCACCAGGGTAGTTTCCGAAAACGGATTCGGGTACACCTGTACGCCTCCCTCCACCGCTCCATGCTCCGCCACCCCGACCGAGGTGACGCACCCGTCCACGATTTCTGTAAGCGTGTTGTGGTATTCGTCGTTGACGACGTCGACGATGGCGTCGAGGCAGATTTCGTCTTCCCGGGTGGTCCAGTAGAGGCGCACGAGGGGCGTCCACACGTAATTCTTGACCAGGCTCTCACCGCCGTAGGACAGGCCGATGATTTCCTGCCCCCCCGGAGCATGGGCGGGCTCGATGGGGTAGCCGATGGGGTCGGCCAACGAAAACGCAGATGCAATGCCCATGCCCGAAACCGTGAATTGGTAACCGACGATGCGGTTGTCGGGGTTGAGGACGTGGATGTCGAGGTAGCCTTGTTCCCAGTTCACTGCGCCCACCGTGAAGCGGACCGTGTCGAAGGGGTTCGTGATGGCCGGCACCGGGAAGTCACACTTTGTATGGACACCCGAGCTGTCCGGGTGGGTGTGGGCTTCGTTCCAAAACTGGCACTGGGACATCAGCGCTGCGTCGGTAACCGTGATGTCGCCGTCCTGGTCGATGTCGGTGCACGGCGCAGCCGCGATGTCGTCGCCGAGGATGTGCTCGACGTAGGCCACGGCATCCTCGTACTGCTGGGCACCGTTCGCGTCGAGGTCGCCGATGAGGGCGGTGCCGTTGCAGTTGCCCGCGCAGTCCATTTGGGCGAGGCCGTAGGGCGCGCCTTCACAATCCACGTATTCCGGGCAATCCTCCAGGATGTCCATCGCAAGCGTCCCCGTGCTGCGGTCGAGCGCAATGCAGACCACCCCCCAGTTGTTGTCGTAATCGTTCTCGTACCGGCCCAACGCGTCCGGCGACTCGTCCCAATTCACGCGCACCACCAGCCGGTACTGGCCATCTGGCACGTCGGTCACATCGATCCACTGGCAGGTCAACCCGGAACCGTAGATGTCCCCGCAGTGCGCGCTGATGCCCATGTTCGAGCAGCCGTACTGCGCGGTT
>CAMCYM010000227.1 GCA_945883885.1 Chryseobacterium gleum | reverse complement strand
TGACGTCCTTCCGGCTGGTCGAAAACACCGCGCCGAAGAGGACGAGCGCAAACCCCAAGTGGGCCACGGGTGACCCCCAGGCTCCCCACGAAGCGCGCCCCAAGGCCCGCAGGTAATCCACCGACGCGACGGCGGCAAACAGTGCAGCGAACAACAACGCGACCCGCGGGGCCTCCCACCATTCGACCGATTCTGTGATCAAAAATGCTCCGGTCAAGAGCGCTGCAATGGCTGCAAATACTCCAAGGCGCTTGAAAATGCGCCCCGGATCAGGGGTGGCCCGGAAGCGCAGCCACTGGGTCATGCCCACCAGGAACAGGACCAACACCGCGAGGGGAACTTGGACGCGGTGGTAGGTCAACTCGAAGTCTGTTCCGGGTGCGAGGTCGTGCCGTGCAAGGGCTAACAGGGTTGCGTTCCCCGTGGATTCTCCCCATTGCTGCAGCAAGGGTGCAAAGGGCGTGATCAGCTTGTTGAATACCGGAATGCTGGTTTGCCATGTGATGTGGACGGCGGACAGCAAAAGCAGCAAGCTCCCTACGAACATCCAGAAATCACGCGACCACACCGCATCTTCTGCCTCCCGGGCTGTAAAATCCTTGCGGTATGCGTACACGGCTGCTGCAGCCCACACGGCGAACAGGCCCCACATGCCTTCTGCAGCCCATCCTTTCGCCATGGCCGCGACGGCCAGAATCGCAAGGGCCGAAAAAATCCACCGCAGGCGGACAGAACCCAGCAGCATCACGTGCCCCAGCGTTGCAAACGTGAGCACATACGCCAGCAATTGGGGCAAGATGCCGCTGTCGACGAAGCTGTGCACCGAGGTGTCACCGAGGATGCCGCTTTTGGTCAAGAACGTGCTGTAGAGCACGAGCAAAAACGCCAGAATCGGGAAGTAAATCGTACTGAACAACCCCGTCGGCACCTGCTTGTTGCGGTTGATGACGAGCAAGTGGGCACCCGCTACCGTCACCAGCCAGGGCACCAGGCTGGAGTTTTCCACCGGATCCCAAGCCCAAAATCCCCCAAAGCTCAGAGCTTCGTAGGCCCACGCTCCGCCCATCAGAATCCCGGTTCCCAGGATGCCCATTGCGAAGACGGACCAGCGCAGCGCCGGACGCATCCAACTCGCGTCCTCCCGCCGCTGCAACCCGGCCACGGCGAAGGCAAACGGCAGCGACACCGCCGCAAACCCGAGGAACAACGTCGGGGGGTGGATGGTCATCCAGTAATTCTGGAGCAGCGGGTTCAGCCCTTGGCCATCCGCGAAGAGGGGAAAGGCCGTGAGGTAGTCTCCGCGCTGTGTCCACGGGAGCCCCAGGTTTTCCGGCAGCTCCCGAAGTAAGATGAAGGGGTCCAGACCCAGCTGGAAATCCCCGAAGTACACCCCGAGCAACATGGAGGTCAAGAAGGCCTCGATTCCGCTGACGACGGCCATGACCGGAGCGGTCCAGGAAGAAGGCCGCCGAAGCACGAAACCGGCCAGCACGATGTGCCAGAACATCCAAAGCAAAAATCCGCCCTCTTGTCCGCCCCAGAATGCGCTCAGAATGAAGCGCATGGGCATCGCATTGCTCAGGTGCTTCCAGATGTAGTTGAACTCGTACCGGTGCGAAGCGAACAGCAGAAAAATGAGGCCGATCGCTGTCAGTATGGACACGCCGTGGACCATGAAGGCCCATTTTCCGAGACGCTCATCCTTGCGCAGGTAGGCAAGAGCCGCCACGAGTGCAGCCCCGAATCCCAAGGCAATCAAGGCCCTTCCTGCCCATGCTACCGCCGTCCATTCACCGATGTATTCCATGTTCATTTCTCGCCTTCAGCAGCGCCATCTTCAAGCAGGACGTGGTTTTGCTCGTTGTACTTCGAGGGGCACTTCATGAGCATTTCTGTGGCATGGAATTCATCTCCTTGCATGGTCCCATACAAGTCGATGGACTCGCTGTTTTCCAAGCCGGTAGGCTTCGCTTTCCCGAGCACAACCCGGCAGACCGCGCCGGATTTGTCGCGCATCGTAAACCGCGTAGTGCTGGGGTCTACTTCAGGTGCATAGAGGACGGGCTCTTCGCGTACCAAGGTTCCGGAAATCTTGAACTCCGTGCCAGGCGCACCCGAAGCTTCCACAAAGCCGACCGAGCGCGTGGCCGTGGTAAACGTTGCGATGAACGTTCCTGCAATTCCGGCCACCAGCAAAAGCAGGAGAATGTGGCTGCGTTTCATGGCAATTATCCGCGAGAATCGAGGCTCTGGATCTTTTTCTCCAAACGGCTCAACCGCCTTTCTGCCCAAAGCATCCAGGCCAGCAAGCCGATCAGGACGACACCCGCCACCGCGAGCACCACACCGGCCTTTCCTGAGCCGAAGAATACAGATTCAGAGAGGAAAGCGAGTGGATTCATGGAAGTTGGTTGTTCGATTTCGCATCCGCAAGAACACGGACCCGGGCCATCCGCAAGATCAATTGCTGCATCCACAGGGAGGTCAAAATCCAGCCCAGCACCGCAGGGTAGAACACCCAGCGCAAGCTGGCGTCCAGGTCATACGTATTGAATCCGGGATTGCCCCCTTTGCCCGGGTGCAGGCTTTCAGAGAACCGCGGCATGATCATCAGCAAGATGACTAACAGTACAAAGGCAAAAACGTTGTAAACCGCGGCGAGGCGTGCACGGACCGATGGTCGGTCCACCGACTCGCGCAGGATGTGGTAACCGGCATACGCTGCGGTGGTTACGAGTGCACCGTTGAGCTGTGGGTCGTCTACCCACCAGGTGCCCCATGTGAAACGCGCCCAAATGCTGCCCGTGATCAATCCAGCGACTCCCAGTCCTACCGCAATGGCTGAAGCCGAACGCGCATATTCGTCGGATGCAGTGACGGCCACGGCACCGAGTTGGCGGATGGATGCGACGAATGCCATTCCGGCAAGCACGAACATCGCAAACCACAGCGGAACATGCCACATGAGGTTGCGGATGGTCTCTTCCACGCGCGGTTGGAATGGGAATCGGAATCCGAGGGTGCTTTGCACCGAAGGGACTTGGACTTCGGGCCACTCCAGCGTCGTATCGGTGGCGGCATCGTGCACGAAGACCGCATTCTCTAGAAGCAACGAACCGTCGACTTCTGACAAGACGAAGAGGTCCCAGCTGCGCGCAGGCAAGGTGTCTGGAAAGGCGGGCGCAAACGTCAGTTTCCCGCTGCCCGCAATGTCCACCTCCCGGCACGGGAGCACGTGGTCGCCGGATCGGAGGAAAACCTGCAACCCATGTGCCGCGTCAAAATGCGTTCCGTGGCCCCGGACCTCGAACGTTGCCCCATCCTGAGAAACGCATTCGAGCAGGCCCGGGCCGAGCGGCACCAGCGCGGTCATGGCCGCGACGT
>CAMCYM010000226.1 GCA_945883885.1 Chryseobacterium gleum | reverse complement strand
CACCTCCACCTCCTGATCATCGGATCGGGCCCCGCCGGATACACTGCCGCCATTTACGCCGCCCGCGCCGACCTGAAACCTGTGATGTACCAAGGCAGCCAGCCCGGGGGACAGCTGATGGACACGACGGAAGTGGACAACTTTCCGGGGTATCCCGACGGCGTGAAGGGGCCGGAGATGATGGGGGATTTGGAGGCCCAAGCCCGGCGGTTTGGGACGGACATCCGGTACGGCTGGGTGACGGAGGTGGACTTCACCGGGCCGGTGCACAAGGTGTGGGTCGGCGAAGGCGCCGCCCGCAAAGAAATCCACGCCGACGCGGTCATCATCGCCACCGGAGCGAGTGCGAAATGGCTCGGCTTGCCCAACGAACTTCGCCTGCGCGACATCGGAGGCGGCGTCAGCGCCTGCGCCGTGTGCGACGGCTTCTTCTACCGCGGGCAAGAAGTGGTCATCGTGGGCGGTGGTGACACGGCCTGCGAAGAGGCTTCGTACCTCGCCAAACTCTGCACGAAAGTCACTCAACTCGTGCGCGGCACCTCCATGCGGGCCTCGAAGGCCATGCAGCACCGCGTCCTGAACACCGCGAACATCGAAGTCCTCTTCGAGACGGAAACCGCCGACGTTCTCGGCGACCAAGCGGTCGAGGCGGTCCGCGTCCGCCACATCGCCACCGGCACCGAGCGCGACATCCCCGCCACCGGCTTCTTCGTGGCCATCGGCCACACACCGAACACCGGCGTCTTCGCCCCCTTCATCGACCTCGATGAAACCGGATACATCCAGTACGCGACGCCCGGCACGACCCGCACGAACCGGCCCGGCGTCTTCGTTGCCGGCGACGCCGCCGACAAAACCTACCGCCAAGCGGTCACCGCAGCCGGAACGGGCTGCATGGCCGCCCTCGATGCGGAGCGCTACCTCGCGGCCAAGGAGGGATGATAAAACAGGGTTGAGGGCGCCGGCGTCGCCGGCTTGAGGGCGCGGCTGCGCCGCGGAACAGGGAACAGGCGCCGCTGCGCGGCGAAGGGAACAGGCGCGGCTGTGCCGCGGTATACTCGAAGGCCTATTCTGAACTGGTTGGCACCATTGTGCCTCAACCCTCGACCTCGACGCGAAGCGTCGTCTCAACCCTCAACCTCGACGCGAAGCGTCGTCTCAACCCTCGACCTTGACGCGAAGCGTCGTCTCAACCCTCGACCTCGACGCGAAGCGTCGTCTCAACCCTCAACCTCGACGCGAAGCGTCGTCTCGTCCCTCGACCTCGACGCGAAGCGTCGTCTCAATCTAGACGCGAAGCGTCGTCTCGTCCCTTACTTGATCACCATCCGGGTGCAGCGGGAGTTGGGAGTGTCCAAAGTGAACACGTAGCTGCCGGCAGGCAAGTCGGCCGGGAGCGCGAAAGAGATGGGCGAGCTTGCGGCTGCGAGGCGCTCGGAGGCGATGAGGCGGCCCGCCGCGTCATGCAGCAAGCATACAACGGGACCGTCGATTGCTTCAGGCAGGGCGATGTACAGCGTGTTTCCGGACAGCGGAACCGGGTACAGGGCGAGGTCCGAGGCCTGTAGCGGAGATTCGACCGCAGCGGTGCTCTCGTTGAGGAACCGCAGGAAGAGCATGTCGTTCGTGGAGAAGGAGGTGAAGCCGGCCACGACGATGCGGCCGTCGGATTGCTGCAAGACCGTGCTGCATTCCTCGAAGCTGGTGCTGACCGCCACGATGTTCGTGCCGGCGGTGGCGAAGGTGGGGTCGAGTTCTCCGGTAGGCAAATAGCGGGAAACCAAGATGTCTCGGTTGTTGAAGGTGCCGAGCCCCGTCGCACCTACGCACAGGATCTTGCCGTCTTCCTGCAGGTGCATGCCGAGAATGAAGTCGAGCGGGTTGTAATTCGCGGAGACCATGCCGCCGGTGCCAAACTCCGTTTGCAACACCCCCGAGTGGTCGAAGCAAGCAATCGCCGCATCGTATCCATCCGTGCTGATGCGGCCGCCGACGTAAAGGCGGTATGCACTGGCCACCACGTCGAAGGCCTCGTTGATCGTGGAGCCGGTGTAGATGCCGCCGTCGGCGAAGCCCGGGTCGAGCGCGCCGTCCGGGGTGAAGGCGGCTAAGAGCAGGGACTCGGCAAAGTCGAAATACGAATGACCGGCTGCAACGATGCGGCCCGTGGGAAGGACCACCATGCTGCGGAAGCTGTCTGAGGTGGTGGAGGTCAGTTGGACGGCCGTCGAGCCGTTCGTGCCGAAGGTGGTGTCGAGCGAACCGTCGGGCAAGAGGCGCATGACGACCCCTTGGTTGTAGACCGTACCGGACAGGGATGAGGTGCCAGCGAGCAGGATTTGGCCATTCTCAAGGAGTTCGACATCGTAGGCGTAATCTTCGCCATCCGCCAGAGGAAGCAGCACGAAGCCGTCCCCTCCGCCGAAGGACACGTCCGGGGTTCCGTCGGGCATCAAGCGCAACACCATGAATTCCGTATCGCTCGGCGTCAGGGAGTATCCGCCGCATACCACGATTTTGCCGTCGGGCTGCACCTTGAGGTCGTACCCGAAGACGGATCCGCCGGTCGAACCGAGCACGAAGGTCCCCCCTGTGCCGAAGGTCGGATCGAGTGCCCCGTCGGGAGTCAGGCGGCCGACCACGCAATCCGAGGTGAACCCGGAGGGGGCCGTGATGCGACCGGAGCCGCAGAAGACGAGCTTGTCGTCCGGCAGGACGGCCATGCCGTAGACCACATCGTGGAGGGTTCCGGGCGCAAACGTGAAGATGCCGTCGGTGCCGAAAGTGGGGTCGAGTGTGCCCGTTTGGGCCATGCCTGCGGCATGCCAAACAAAGCTCGCAGCAGCAAGAAGGACGCGTTTCATGGCGAAGGATTTCGGCGAAAGTAACGCTTATCCTTTGCCTTTCAGGTAGCTGCGCTCGTACAGCGCGACCCAATCCCCCGACGACATCTTCCGCATCAATGCGCCGATGAGCGCGATGGGGATGTCCTCGGGCTTCTTGAACCGCACGCAGCTTTTGCCCATGTCGAGCTTGCGCGAGGAGTGCTTCGGGAACTCTGCAACGAACCAGGCCATGAGGTCGGGATCGGCATACATCCCCATGTGGTAGAAGGTGATGGCGCTCTTTGTCGACGCGATGCCGGCAAAGGGCAGCGGTTCGGCCGGCTTGCAGTGGTAACCCGCCGGATACAGGCGGTGGGGCACGACATACCCCAGCCCCCCGTAGCTGATGCCCGGTTCGAACCCTTCAGGCAAAATCGCGACAATCGCTTCGTGCAGAGCGCGAAACGCTTGCTGCCGCTCGGCAGGCACCTGCTCAAGAATGTCCTCTACCGTCATACGCGCTGCATTCACCTCAACCCAAACCCACTGCACCTCTCCCC
>CAMCYM010000225.1 GCA_945883885.1 Chryseobacterium gleum | reverse complement strand
GCAGAAGTATTCACCCTCGCCGGCGGGCGGGTCGCCACACAACCGTTCTCCGCATCGGGGGCACCGGTGGCACTCGACGTGCGTGCGCTGCCGGCAGGCACCTACGTGGTGCGCGTGCTGAACGGCACGGTGGCCGCGAGCTACCGGTTCGTAAAACTCTGATTGCGTGCAGCACTCCCGTCCACGCCTCTCTGTTTGCGTCGCAGCCGCGCTGGCTGCGTGGACGGGAGTTACTGCCCAAACTTCCAGCCCCCAGACCGCCGACCACGGAGCCGTGGTGCTATCGCCTGACACCACCCCGTCGGCCACCCGCACCCTCGAAACGGCGACGTTTGCCATCCCACAGGCGGTCGTGACCGGGCAGTACGGGCTCCGGCACGATGCCGCCGCGGTGCAAGCCGTGCAGGTCCTCGACCGCCGGGCCATCGACCGCGTGGCTGCCGTCACCCTGCGGGATGTCCTCGCCACCTCTTCGAGCGTAACCCTCGGCTACGACGGCCAAATCGGTTCCTCGATCCGCCTGCTGGGCCTTTCTGGCCAGCACGTGCAGGTCCTCGTCGACGGCGTCCCCGTCATCGGCCGTCTCGACGGCAACATCGACATCGACCAACTCCCGCTCGACGCCGTAGAACGCGTCGAAGTGGTCGAAGGCCCCATGAGCGTCGAATACGGGTCCGAGGCCATCTCCGGCACCATCAACCTGATCACGCGGAAGGGCGGTACCACGTCCGCCGCCGAGTTGCGGACGACAGCAGAATCCGCCGGGCGCTACTCCGCCTCCGGCCTGTTCACGGCCCCGTTCGCCTCCGGGGCTCGCCTGCAAGGCCGGCTCTCGCGGCTGTACTTCGACGGCCTCAACCCCGCGGGCGTCGAGGGGCGCGAGTTGCTTTGGAAGCCGAAGGAACAGGTCAGTTCCGCGCTGACGTACGGCCGCGACTTCGGCGGGCTCACGTGGTCCGTGGGCGGGGAGGCGATGTGGGAGACGCTTTGGAACGACGGTCCGGTGGAGTACGTGACCGAGACGGTTCCACTCAACGACAGCCTCGTGGGGGTGTACCGCGTGCCGATTGCCCGGGACGGCGTCTTCACGACGCAGCGGACGGTATTGCGGACGGACCTCGCGGGCGAGCTCGGCGGTGGGCGGGTCGATGGGTTTGCGGCGATGACCCGGTACCGGCGGGAGCGGGCGACGTTTTCGCGGAATTTGGTGGACCTGAGCCGGGAACCGCTGGTCGCGGAGGGGATGAACGACACGGCGGTGTTCCGGATGTGGCAGAGCCGTGCGGCGTACCACCGTCCCCTCGGCGAACGGGTGGAAGGCTCCATCGGCTACGACCTCAGCCGCGAAGAGGCGCTGGGCTCCCGCGTCGGCGGAGGGCTGCGGACGATGCACAATGCCGCGGTGTTCGGGTCGTTCGAATGGCGGCCGCATGCCGAGTGGACGCTGCGCCCGGGGCTGCGCGTGCTGTACAACAACGTGTTCCGTGCGCCGCTGGTTCCTTCGTTGCATGCCAAATGGGCCCGCGGACCCCACGCGGTCCGGGCCTCCTACGCACGCGGCTTCCGTGCCCCGGAACTGAAAGAGCTCTACTTCGAATTCGTAGACTTCAACCACAACCTCCGCGGCAACACGGCCCTGCGGTCGGAGGTGTCGAACAGCTTCCAAGCGAGCTACACGCTGCGCTGGCTGACAGACCGCGCATTCTCTTCGCCGACGCTCAAGCTCTTCCACAACGAAGTCACCGACCTGATCGACCTCGCGCTGGTCGACCAAGAGACCACCAGCTACATGTACATCAATGTGGGCAAGGTCCGCACGACGGGGGTGAGCGCTGGTTTTGATCGGACCGGCGAGCGACTCACCTTGCGGACGCAGGTGACGGCCGTGGAGCGAAACGTCGCAATCGACCCTTCCGCGGATTCCCCGGTACGCAATCGGTCCTTGCAAGTGGCGGCAGGGTGTGACGTGCGACTCCCTCGGGAGGTCGTCGTCACGTTCCAAACGAACTACGCGCACAACGAAACCCTCCTCGCACCGGACGGCAACGGCGGTTGGGCCCAGGCCACCCTCAGCCCCCTCACCCTGCTGTCCCTGTACGTCGCCCGCAGCTGGGCAGACGGGCGCGTGAATGCCACCGCAGGCGCAGACAACCTCCTCAACACTACCTTCCGGACGCTCTCAGGCGAAACGGTCGGTACGGGCGGCCTCCACAGCGCCGCGACGGGTTCACAACCGGTTTCGCTCGGCCGCAATTTCCGTTTCACGCTCTATTTCCCCTTCGGATGATGCGCCTGCACCTTGCCCTGCTGCTCGCCACCTGTATGCCGCTGATGCTGCTTTCCGGTTGCCGCAAGGAAGAGCTCGCCTACCCCTCCGAACTGGTCGACACGCTCAACCTGAACGACCTCTACGGCAACCGGACCGCCGCCGTGGAGCTCGGCGGAGACTACCGGCAACAGGCGTACTTCAGCCTCGTGAACGACTCGCTGGTCGGCGTATTTGACAAGTACAGCTGGGATTGCGCCCTGACCCATAACGGCACACCGCTGCTGTTCCTCAACTCGTCCATCCCGGGCCTGCGCGTGGCCGTCGCGCCCGGCGGTTGGACGGACCCCATCGACCCGGCGGCGCTGGTGTGGGAATACGACCTGTCGTCCCGGCAGCCGGAGGATTTGGCCATCGGCAGCGACTGGGAGCGGGTGCTAGTCCTCGACCGAGGGCTGGACCCGGACGGTGCGGCGCGCGGGTTGAAGAAATTCCGGCTGGCCGCAGCGCCCGATGGCTTCACCCTGACGGTCGCAAACCTCGACGGTACGGATGAAGTGACGTTTGCCTCCACTTCGGATCCTGCCTACCACGCCACCCAGTGGTCGCTCGACACAGGGCCAGTGGTCGCCTCCCCCCCGAAGGACAGCTGGGACCTGCTCTTTACGTCCTACCTGGTCCGCTTCGAGGACGAGGCCGAGCCGTTCCCGTACCAAGTCACGGGCGCGCTGATCAACCCCTGCGGACGCCGCGCCGCACGCCTCGACGGGATGCCCTTCGCCTCCGTCGCCCTCACTGCCGATGTGCTTTCCCTCCTCACCGACGACGCAGACGCCGTGGGCTACGATTGGAAAACGTACGACTTCGAACTGGGCTACGCTGTGACGCCGGACCTTTCCTTTGCAGTGGAATGCGGCACCCACGGCACACGCGCGCTGACCTTCACGGGCTTCGTGAACAGCCTCGGAGAACCGGGATCACCCGCGTTCACCCACCGACTTTTGCCCTGAAAACCAGGCGTGTCGGGGCGACACTTCAGGGCGCTGTAACAACATCGAGCGACCTGCGTCTCACCGGCATGACGGTCGACGCCTTCAACAGCCTCGTTGACGCCCAAGCGGATGCCCTCTTCC
>CAMCYM010000224.1 GCA_945883885.1 Chryseobacterium gleum | reverse complement strand
GAAGGCCGGGACAGCAAGCTGTCCCGGCTTTGCATCAGCAACTTGTTTTGCGCCATGAAATGCACGATTAAGCGAATCATTTTATAAGTTCAGTGATGTTATATGTCCAACTTGCATCTTTTTCCTTACTTTCGTGAATACCTACAATCGCTTGTTCAATGCGCTTTTTCTCCGTCCGGTGGCTGTTGCCCTTTGCTCTCATGCCATGGAATGCACTGCTGCAGGCCCAAACGAGCGCAGTGGGCTGGACGGGAGACTTGACTTCCGATTCGGATTCGTGTGTAGCCATGGCGGATGTCATGCAGGTGCTTTCAGAATGGTCTGGGGCGGCGAGTGCAAGTTTGGATTATGATGGAGATGGCCTATCCGCATGTCCAGATTTGATTGCAGTACTTGATGCCATCGGGTCATGTGGGGATTTGGATTCCTATGGCAACCGGTGTGCGGTTTTCGGTGCGTTGAATTACTCTGCGACGGCAACTGCGAATGTCGCCTGCTTGTTTCCTGACGCGCTACCGGTTGCTGCGCTGTGCCTTGAACCGGAGCCGGAATGCCCTTCAGATGGCCCTTGTAACGGACTTTGCACACTGAATTATGCTGGTTTTGAATACTCCACGGTGGAAATCGGTGGACAATGTTGGTTTGCTGAAAACTTGCGCACTGCGGAGTTTGCAGACGGCACATTGATTCCGACCGTCCCACCAGCCGGAGCGACCTGGCAGTCCCACAATGGAGCGCTTCAGTGTGCGTATGGTAATGATGAAGGCCAAATTGCAACCTACGGCCGGCTCTACAACGGATACGCGGTGACCGACGCGAGGGGGCTTTGTCCGACCGGGTGGCATGTGCCATCGGATGCAGAATTCCAGTCGCTGGAGCTGCATTTGGGCATGTCGACTGCGGTTCTCCAGGTCGACGGATGGCGAAGCGGTGGTCAGGGAGGGAAAATGAAGGCGTCTTCGGCCGATTCACCGGGCTGGAACGGCTCGAATTCCAGTGGATTGACAGCGATTCCGGCTGGTCTGCGTTCCGGCGTTACGGGGAATTTTGTCCAAAACGGGGTCAGCGCCTACTTCTACACCTCTACCCCATCCACCTTGGACCGGCTCTACATCCGTTACTTGTACATCCTCAATGACGGAATATATCGGGGGCCGGCTCGGATGACGTCCGGATACAGCGTGCGCTGCATCCAAGACTGACCTTACCGCTCATTCCATCCCCGACCGGCAAGGATTGCGGGAATGCATGCATCGACGCGTCGCACTTGGGTCTCGACCTGCTTTGCACCGGAGATATGCAGCACATGGCTGCGCTGTCGCCCCGGCGTGAGGGCCTGAAACGCACGGTGTACCGCGGGGTCCGCCTCGAAAAGGGCTTGCAACGCCGCGGGGACTTCGAGCACCGCGGGAGCTGCGGTTGAGGTCTTCGGCGGGGAGTCGATCAAGGCCTTGGCGGCGGCGATGTAGGTCGCGATGTGGGGGCGGTACAGATGCACCTCCTCGGGGGTGGTGAACTTCATTTGGCGCGCAATGCGCGAGTTAGGCCCAGCAAATTCGAGCAAACCGGCGGGATCGGAAATCGCAGCGCCTTGGAAGAATGCAAGGGCACAGTGGTCTTTGAGCGCACTGAGAAGGGCGGCATTTTTGCCCCGATATGTGTAGGTCGGTATCCCCCATTTGATGGTTTCATCCAGACCGTTCTCCAGCAAGACCTCGCGCATGGCTTCCAGCGGAGCCGTCCAACTCAGCACCTTGCAGGCGGGAGTTCCGGCCAACGCGCACCGTCCGCATCCCGCGCTGAGGTAGGCCTCGAAATGTGCAGGCGCTCCGGTCACGGGTGGGCAGGCAGGAGTTTTCCGGTGACCGACCCAAACCCGACACGGAGCCCGTCGCGTTCTGCACATCCACGGATGCTCAGCGTGTCGCCGTCGGCGAGAAATGTGCGCGTCACTCCGCCGCCCAAATCCAGCGGCCGGGTGCCCCGCCAGCTCAGCTCGAGCAGCGAACCGTACTCCGATGGGTCCGGTCCGGAAATGGTGCCCGAGGCCATGCAATCGCCGGCCCGCACGTTGCAGCCACCGACCGTGTGGTGTGCAAGCTGCTGCCGCATCGACCAGTAGAGGTGCTTGAGGTTCGATCGGCTGATGTGTTTCGGGGCCCCGCCGTCGGGTGTGAGCTCCACATCGAGGGTCACGTCAAAGTGGGCGGGGCTGTGGCTGGCCAAATAGGGCAACACCGGAGGATCTTGAACCGGTCCCTGCATGCGGAAGGGCTCCAGCGCTTCCAAAGGGACAATCCACGGTGCCATGCTCGAGGCGAAGTTCTTTGCCAGGAACGGGCCGAGCGGGACATATTCCCACTTTTGGATGTCCCGCGCGGACCAATCGTTGAACAAGGCGCATCCGAAGATGAAGTCCTCTGCGCGGTCCACAGGAATGGGTTCTCCGAGCGGAGGCCCGTTGAACGTGATGAACGCCATCTCGAGTTCGAAGTCGAGCAGGCGGCTGGGACCCAACGAAGGAGGGCCGTCGTCCGAGGCCGACGTTTGGCCCCACGGCCGGCGGACGGGGGTGCCGCTCACCACGATGCTCGACGCCCGCCCGTGGTAGCCGACGGGCAAATGCTTCCAGTTCGGCAACAGCGCGCGCTCGGGATCCCGGAACATCGCACCCACATTGCGCGCGTGGTCCTCGCTGCTGTAGAAATCTGTGTAATCGCCGATTTCGACCGGCAAATGGAGGGTCGACTCGGCCTGGAGAACCAGGAAATCGGTGGCATCTGGCAGGTCGCGGAGCGCGGCACAGTCCGCATTGAACAACCGCTGGATCTCGAGCCGCAGGGCACGCGCGACGGGCTTCCCTCCTGCCAGCATCCGGTTCAGCCGCGGCGCGGCCAAATCCTGCACCGTTGCGCCACAATCCAGCAAGAATCCGCGTTCCGCGAGCTGCCTTACGTCGACGATGTGGGCGCCCAGCGCGACTCCGATGCGGGCATCGCGGGTGGCGGTGCTGAACACGCCCCACGGAAGATTTTCAAGGGGGAAGTCGGTCCCGTCGGGAAGCGGCACCCAAGAGCGAAGGAACGTCGGCTGCATGGCCGCGAAGGTACTACCTTGCCCGCCATGGGACCCGCATTTCAGCCGGAGGGGCCGCCGCAGGACTGGTACGCCGATCCCGTGTGGGCGCAGGTGCATCCGGGTGGACGGACGGTTGCGGGTGGCCCGGCCGTTCGGGTCCGGGTCCGCGGCATGCCCGCCTTGATCACGGCACCGTGGGCGCTGCATGTGGGTCGGGGATCTGCGGATTTGGAGGCGTGGTCCGTGGCACCAGAGCCCTGGGTGGTCTTCGATGCCCCTCCTCTCCTGCCGGTGCCCGAGGTTCGCCCCGCCGGCGGGTGGTTCCTGCCGCGCCATACGCGCATGCTCGAGGTACACCCCGAGGGCGCAGCGGCCT
>CAMCYM010000223.1 GCA_945883885.1 Chryseobacterium gleum | reverse complement strand
ACTGGCTCGTCGCCGAACGTCCGGACCTGTTCATCTGCGGCCACAGCCACATCCTCCGGGTGGAACGCGATGCCCACTGGGGCGGAATGTGCATCAACCCCGGTGCAGCAGGCGTGCATGGCTTCCACCGGATGCGCACCTTGCTCCGCATGGAAGTCGATTCCGGGTCGATTCAATCGATGGAAGCGGTGGAGTTGGGTTTGCGCGGAAAAATCCTGTAAGTTTGCCCTCGACGTTGCAGGGCGGGGTGTTCCGCGGGGACATCTCACACATTCCACACCACCGACATTTTCGTATTCTTGATGTATGACATCATAGACCTCAACAGCAAGAAGGTCAACGACTTGCGTGATATTGCAAAGGGCATGGGCGTCGACGGCGGCGACAAGCTGAAGAAGCAAGACCTGATTTACTCCATCCTGGACACCCAGGCGGTGAAGTCGAAGTCTAAAGTCCCCACCCCAGAACCTGCGCGGGAAGTAGGAGGCGCTCCTGCCCCTCGTTCGCGCGGAAATCGAGCGAAAGGAGGAGGTTCTGCAGCACAAGCTGCTCCCTCCGTTGCGGTGGAGACCGCGGTTGCGGAACCACCGGTGTCCGCTCCAGCGTCGGAAGGCGTTCCAATGCCCTCCGGCTCAGACGAGCCCCGGCGCCCGGGAGACCACATCCGCAGCCGCCGGGAGCGGCAGCGGCTCCAGCGCGATCAGCGCCCAGCGCCCAGCGGGGATACGCGCACGGACGAAGGAACTCCGGTAGCCCCTGAAACGGCTCCTACCCCGCCGCACCGCGACCGGAACGACTGGAACGACCGTGGTGAACGCGGTGACCGTCCCGAGCGCACAGATCGGTTCGAGGGACGGGGAGACCGGAACGACCGTCGGGACCGGAACGACCGCAGGGATCGCAACGACCGCAACGACCGCAGGGATGGTCGGGACCGCGACAACCGCCCTTCCCAGCCCCAAGCAGCCGGCGGAAGGCCACAAGAACGTCCAGCAGACCCGGAAGAACACGGGTTCAACTTCGACGGCATCATCTCGTCCGAAGGCGTGCTCGAAATCCAACCTGAAGGCTTCGGATTTTTGCGCTCTGCCGACTTCAATTACCTGAATTCGCCAGACGATGTATATGTGAGCGCTCGCCAAATCAAGCAGTTAGGCCTGCAAACAGGCGACACCGTCATCGCAAAGATTCGGCCACCGCGCATCAACGACAAATACTACCTGCTGGCGGATGTGGAAAGCATCAACGGCCGCGAGCCGTCGTGGGTACGTGACCGCATTCCATTCCAGTTCTTGACACCGCTGTTCCCCCAAGAGCGGTTCAAACTGAGCACGCGAGGAAGCACCATTTCGACCCGCCTGATGGACCTCTTTGCTCCCGTGGGCAAGGGACAACGGGGCATGATCGTCTCGCAACCGAAAACGGGCAAAACCACACTGCTCAAGGATGTGGCGAACGCCATTTCCCTGAACCACCCGGAGACCTATTTGATCGTGCTGCTCATCGACGAGCGGCCGGAAGAGGTAACGGACATGAAGCGCAGTGTAAATGCGGAAGTCATCGCATCGACCTTCGACGAACCCGCAGATCGCCACGTGCGCATCGCGAATTTGGTCCTCGAAAAAGCGAAGCGCATGGTCGAATGCGGCCACGATGTGTGCATTCTGCTGGACTCGATCACGCGCCTCGCGCGCGCCTACAACACGGTGAGCCCCAGCTCGGGCAAGATCCTCAGTGGCGGCGTGGAGGCGAACGCCCTTCAGAAACCGAAACGGTTCTTCGGAGCTGCGCGGAACATCGAGAACGGAGGCTCCTTGTCGATCATCGCCACCGCCCTGACCGATACGGGCTCGAAAATGGACGAGGTCATCTTCGAAGAATTCAAGGGCACCGGCAACATGGAGCTCCAGCTCGACCGACGCATCTCGAACCGGCGGATCTACCCGGCCATCGACATCTTGTCGTCCGGTACGCGGAAAGAAGATTTGCTCCTGGACAAAGACACGCTTCAGCGCATTTACATCCTCCGCAAACACCTTGCGGATATGAATCCCGTTGAAGCCATGGAATTCATCCGCGATCGGATTGAAAAGACCCGCACGAACGAGGAGTTCCTCGCTTCGATGAACGGCTGATGCGACCGGGATCCGTTGCGGCAGGGGCTGCGGTGGGTTGGATGGTAGCGCGGGAAGCGGCCTACGGGGCTCTTGCCGCACATGACGCGTCGGTCGCTTCCGGGTTGCTGCATCTGCTGTGCATCACCGGGTGTGCCGTGTACGGGGTTCATGCCTCTGGAGTGCACGTGCGGCGCACGGGGGCACTGGAAGCTTGGCGGCTGGCGGTGCGGCCGGCGTTGATGTATGCCCTGCTCGGCACCCTTGCGGCGGTGATTTGGACATTTGTATTGCGGGGAGAGGTCCAGGCGCGTGCGCAAGCTGAGCGGGAGGCCGCGGTGCAGGAGGTCTTTGCGACCGATGCCTCGTTCGAGGTGTGGCGCGAGCAAAGCGGTGCACCGGAAGGGATCGACCGGGAGACCGCACTGGCCAGCCAACTCGAAGGCATCCGAACCCTTGAACATCCCGGGGTGTTCATCGGGATGCACCTCCTGGGGCTCGCGTGGACGGCAGCGCTGGTGGTGGCGGTTCTGACGGCGGTGTGGCGGGGGATTTTAGGCCGGTGAGGCACTGCGGAGGGCGGTGGCTTCGTTGTAGTTTTGGGACGATTCCCGGCACATGAAGTTTCTGATTCGGATGGTCGCCCTCGGCGCATTGGCGGTTGCGGGCTTGCACGGGCTGGATGCGCAAGGCATGGCCGGGAAGCGCAACCTGCCCGCCTTCGATACGAAACCGTACCACTTCGGATTTCTGCTGTCCGGAAACCGGGCAGATTTTCGCTTCGACCGCGCGTCCGATGCGGTCTGGACCGATAGCTTGCTGGGCATCGCGAACGTGCCGCAAGCGGGCTTCAACCTTGCTTTGCTGGCCTCGTGGAACATCAACCGGTTCGTCAGTGTGCGTTTCGTGCCGGGCCTTTCCTTCCAAGACCGCGGCCTGGAGTACCGGTTCCTCGCGGAAGATGACATCGAGACGACGCTCAAGCGCACAGAATCGGTGTACCTCGACTTCCCCTTGCTCCTGAAGCTGCGCACCGCGCGCGTAGGGAACTTCGCGGCGTACGGGCTGATCGGCGGCACCTTGAGCCGGGATATGCAGTCACAATCGGATGTCAACCAGCAACTTCAGGACGATTTCATCCTGCGTTTGGAGCGCGGCAACCGAAGCCTGGATGTAGGAGCTGGAACGGACTTTTTCTTGCCGTTTTTCAAGTTCAGCGTGGAAGGCAAATTCCAGCTGGGCACGCGCAACGTCCTGATCCAAGACGAGAGCACCTACTCCTCCCCGCTTGAGCGGTTGAGGACGCGGACGTTCATCCTGTCCTTTTGCTTCGAAGGGTG
>CAMCYM010000222.1 GCA_945883885.1 Chryseobacterium gleum | reverse complement strand
TGTTTGCCGCCGCAGGAGCGGCGGCCCAAACGGTGATCAACGAAGGGTCGAACCGGAACTTTGGGGACGTCTTCGACGAGGACGGCGATGCACCGGATTGGGTGGAGTTGTACAATGCAGGCGCGGTGGCGGTGGATTTGGCGGGCTGGAAGTTGACGGACAGCCCGCTGGGAATGCCGGTCGACGGTGCTTGGACATTCGGACCGTACGCGCTGCAACCCGGGGAGCATTTGCTGGTGTTTTGCAGCGGGAAGAATCGGCAGTATCAGCCACTTTTTCAGCAAGTTGCGTCAATCTCGGACTACACGCCTACCGTGGGGTGGAACGAGCACACGTTCGCTGTTCCGTTTGTTTGGGACGGCGTGTCGGACCTGGTGATCAACACGTGCAGCTTTAGCGCAGCGGGCTACATCACGAACTCCGTGTTCGAGCAGACGAACACGCCGTACACCTCCACCACCGTCGCCTTTGTGGACGGCAGCGAGGCGGCCTGTGGCGCGTTCACGGGCGAGACGCACGGCATGCGACCGCGCATCCAGCTGAATGGCATTCCGGTCGGCAATTTCACGGCTTCGAACGGTTCTACTTGGTATCCAGCGCCTTACGGGAATTGGTACTCGTGCGCCCGGAACCAAATGCTCTACAAAGCCGCCGAGCTGATCGCAGCAGGTGTGCAACCGGGACCGCTGACCTCGATGGCGTGGAATGTCCTTTCCACGGACCCCGTCACATATACCTACATCGACATTGCCTTCAAGCAGGTACCCGCCGGCCTTGAGGGGCTCACGTCGGCCTTCCTCCCTGTATCAGGCGTTCCGTTTCACACCGACTTCAGCCTCGATGCGGAAGGGGAACTCGTGCGTCTGCTCGACCCGTCGGGCGCGACGGCTTCCGCATTGACCGTGGCCGTCCCCACGACCGGCGCCGCCCGCGGCAGCCTGCCCGACGGAAGTGGCGGCGCGTTGCTGCTTGCGCCGCCGACTCCGGGGAGTTCGAACGGAGGAGCGGAGGCGTTTGCGGGGGTGTCGCCTGCTCCGGTTTGGACCCTGCCCACAGGCGTATACCCCACGGTGACCTCGACCGCATTGCAGGTCCCCGCCGGATGCACGGCCCGGTTCACCACCGACGGCCAAGAGCCAGACGGCGGCGCCCCGGCCTACACCGGCGAAACTCTGCCGGTCTATGCATCAGGGGTGTACCGCGCACGGACGACGTGTCCCGGGTTCCTCCCGAGTCCCATCGCCACGGCCTCCTACCTCCTCAACGTGGACCACGCAACGCCGGTGGTGTCGGTGGCCGTCGACCCGGACCATCTCTACGGCGATGTGGGGATTTTCTCGAACTGGTGGCAGGACTGGGAGCGCTTTGCGGACGTGCATTTTTTCACGGAGCAGGAGGGGCATCCGCTCTTGTTCTCGCGGCCTGCCGCGATCCAAATCGACGGCGGAGCCGGCGGAAGCCGCAGCCACCCCCAGCACAGCTTCCGTCTCGAGCTCGCCACCGGTGCCCTCGGCGGCACCCCCGTCGAATCCGAGCTCCTGCCGCAACGCCCCGACCGCGACCGCTATTCGAAGCTCTACTTCCGCAACGGCAGCAACCAATGGCTCGTGCTGCCCTACAAGGATGCTGCCTCAGTGGAGCTCATGACCGGCGCCACGAACGGCTACGGTTCGGCGATGCGGCCTGCCTCGGTGTACATCAACGGCGACTACTTCGGGCTGTACGAGATGCGGGAGAAGTTCGACGAGGAGTATTTCGCCGAACATGACGGCGCGACCCCCGGAACCCAAGACATCTTGACGGTCAGCTACTGGTACGGTGGCACGTTGCGCGCGAACGTCGGCGAGGTCGAGGACTACTGGGCGAGCTGGGCCGCATTCACGGACCTCGACCCAGGGGCGGCGGATTTCGTGGAACAGGCCGATGCGCTGTACGATTTGGCCTACCTCAGCGACTACCTGATCGGCCAAACATGGATTTGCAATTACGACTGGCCCTACAACAACATCAAGGCGTACCGCTCGGATGCCACGGGCGACCGCTGGCGCTTTGCGACGATTGACCTCGAGCTGGCCCTAGCCCCGAATGCCTGGTCCGACTGCAATTCCGACGGCATCGCGCACGCCCTGGCCCAAGGCGAAGGCGCCCCATTCACCGGGGTATGGCAGCGCGCCCTGGGCAACCTGGGGTACCGCCACGACTTCATCAACCGCTACGCCGACGTGATGAATACGGCGTACCGCGCGGACCGGCTCCTCGATGTCTCGCAGGCCCAATTCGACCAGTGGGTGCTCGAAATGCCGCGCGAGTTCGCCCGCTGGGGGGACCCGAACAACGTGGGCGGCTGGATGGACGGTTTTCTCGCGAACCATGCGGCGTACCAAACCGACCTCCTCTGCAAATCCGAGTCGGTCTGGTCGCACGTCCGCAACAACTTCAACCTCTCGCCGACCTTCAACCTGACCCTCGCCACGGATCCACCGGGCGCCGGCTCGATCCGCGTCAACACCATCGTCCCCGAGCCGCTCCCCTGGGATGGCCGCTACTTCCGGAACCACGCCATCTCCCTCGAAGTCCTTCCCGCCCCCGGCTTCCAGTTCATGTTTTGGGAACCCAACGGCGTCGTCACCGACCTCACCTCGCCCACGTGGACGGGCGAAATCAACGACGCCTCGGCCACCTTCACCGCTGTCTTCGCCACCTCCGACGTCGCATCCCCTGCAACTCCGACCCCCGCTGCGACCGGGGCCCTCGCCCTTCATCCGAACCCGGTATCTGCCACCGCTGGCCTTCCGCTCGCAGTCGCTGCCCCGGGCAAGCGCATCTCGCATTACCGGTTCTACGACATCCTCGGCAACGCAGTGCGCGAATCGCGCATCGTGCCATCGGCAGAACACCTGCGCATCGACGTGGCGGGGCTTCCCGCCGGACTCTACCTGCTCGAAACCGAGTTCCTCGACGGCGATCGGGCTGTGGGGAGGGTGGTGGTGGAGTGAACCGGACGCGGAGCGTCGGTTCACTGGGATGAGGCGCCGCTGCGCGGCGGGAAACAGTGTGAGTGTGAGGGAACAGGCGACGCTTCGCGTCGAGAGGGCGCGGCTTCGCCGCGAAAAACAGTGTGAGTGTGAGGGATGAGGCGCGGCTTCGCCGCGGGGAACAGGAATGAGGGGACAGGGATGAGGAGCCGCCGCGCGTCGAGAGGGCGCGGCTGCGCCGCTTTCAGGATTCACGAATGGAGATGCCATCGAAGGACACCGCCCCCCCACTTCACACTCATCCCTCATCCCTCAACCCTCGGGCGCGAAGCGCCCCCTCCACACTCATCCCTCATCCCTGTCCCCTCATCCCTTCATTTTGAGTTTGTACCGGATCAGGGCCCACGTCATGCGGGAGATTTCGTCGCCGGCGGCGCGGAGCTCGGACATTTGGTCAGCGGAAACTCGGCCCTCGGCGTGCAGGAGGTCGAGACCGGCC
>CAMCYM010000221.1 GCA_945883885.1 Chryseobacterium gleum | reverse complement strand
GAAACAACTGCGGAGACCTTCGGCAACGGCACCTTGCCCCGGCTCAGCAAGAGGCGCGCATCGAACGGGGGGAGGACTCCGGCCACGGGTCGACCTGCTGGGTCGTGGAGCGTGGTGCCGATGGCGAAGGTTTGGGGTGCGGAACGCACCACTTCCCAACACGTCTCGAACGCATCGAAACTGCGAAACTCCACGTCAGGATTGACCACGAACAGGAAGGCGTTCGGCGCAGCCCCATCCAGCAAGGCCTGCACTCCCGCAGCAAATCCGCAATTCTCCCGATGCATGTACGTCCAACGGTGGCGGGACGCTTCCGCTGCAATCGCCGCCGCTTCCTCGGTCAACTCGGTGTGGTCCACCACGGCACATGCGAGCGCGGGATAAGCTTTCCGCACCTGAGCCATCAAGGCGAACAAGGACGCCTCTGCCCCGAACGCCACCACTCCGATGCAGCAATCCATCAGGGGATTTGGTACGTTTTTCGACCCAAAAAGCGGCTCAGAGCTTCCCACTTCGGGGCCCGCGGAGCCCGCAACAGGGCGGAAACCACCGACCCGACCACGAACACCCCCCACCACGCGGCTGCACGCCCCGGTCGGGTCCGAGCGAAAAATGTACAGAATGCCAAGGCACTGTCCGCCCGCAAGCGCGCCCGGTCCGCGGCTGCTCCTGTCCCCCCCGAACTCCGGTAGTGCACACAGCGTACCGGCAGCAATGGGATTTCCTCCCCCGTGCGGCGAACCTCCTCCCAGCAGAGGTGTAAATCGCTGCCGTACAAGAAGTAGGTGGAATCAAGGTCCGTTCCTGCCGGCAGGATCAGGCCCGCCCCCGGCGGTTGCTCGAACGAACTTCTCGCAGGCAGGTCGTCTGCATAGGTATACCTGCGGTAGCTGCGAAACCTGCGCTGGTGTGCGGCCGGCACAAAGAACATGACTGCCAGAGCACGAACGGTAGGGAATCGCCGGTAATAGTCTTGGCGCACGCCACTTGCATCCAAAAGCTCAATGCAGTGTATCCGAGGACTTGCAGACCGCAAGGCCGCACGCAGTGCAGGTCCCGCGCCCTGCTCGAGCTGCGTATCCGGATTCAGGACCAACCTCCACGGATTGCGCGCTCGCGCCAGGCCTGCACGTACCCCCCGGGTAAAACCCAAATTCTCTTCGGAAATCTCCACAGTTACTCCCTCCTGCTCCAACGCCATCAACGACCTGTCTCCACTGTTCTCAATCAGAATGACCTCATCGCCTGCCTCCATCTCGCGCACACAGCTCGCTACGCAGTCCCGGACCAGGTCACTGCATCGGTAGCTCACGATCACGGTGCTCACCATCGGCTGACAAGGTAGCGTGCGGACTGCGATTCTTTTGAACCCAAGCGCGCAAAACCACCGGTATCGCGCGGGACCACCACCTCCATCCCCACCGGTGTGCCCCCCATTTCCACCACACCAGAAAGGCCTCCCTTTTGCGATCCGAACGGAGGGCATACAAGCCCCACGCTGCAGCAAACCGGTCGATGTCCGCTCCCAATCCTTGCCACTCCGTGAGGTGTGCGGACTCCCGTTCACAGACGACACACATCCAGCCGTGCATGTGGGGTTGAGCGGTGCTCATAGAGTGGGCCTGGATCCTCACTTCAGCCACGGCGTCCGGCACTTGGCACGCGATTGCAGAGGCACGGATGCACCGCAACCACACATCCCAGTCCTCCATGGCCCGGAGTCCCGTATCAAAGCCGCCCAGCCGCCTCACGAGAGCGGCTGAAACCACCACCGCATTGACGGGGAAGCAGTTGCCGGAAATCAGCCACGTGCGCAGGACATCTGGCGCCGGAGCGCGGTGAAGCCGCTCCGCATCGCCCGTGAAATAACGCCAATTCCCATAGCACAGCGCTGTATCCGGGGCCTTCTTGACCGCCGAAAGCAGGTGGTGATAAAAGTGCGGGTCGACGGAGTCGTCGTCGTCCAAGAAATGCAGATACGTCGCCCGTGCCCGGAGGATTCCCAGATTCCTCGCGGCCGAGAGGCCTGCGTTTTCTTGGTTCAAATACGTCCAACCGGACCGTGCGTCTGCAACGTCGCGGGCCGTGCCGAGGGGGCACCCATCGTCGACCAGCAGCAACTGAAAGGTCGCACCGGGTGCATGCTGAACAGCCACCTCCACCGCTTCGCAGCAGGCGTCGAGGTGCCCCCGGTCCGAACGGTACGACGGCACGATGACCGCTACATCGAAGTCAACTCCGGCCATCGGAACGGGATGTGTACGGCGAAACGGCGGCGGCGGCCCAACCTGCGACCGCGAAAAACAGCGGTGAGCTTGCACTCAAAGGGGCTGTCAGCCATCCTTCCACCGCCAAGGAAGCCAGGATCGGGGGCAGCGCAATCAGAGCGAGCGGCGAGCCGAACAGACGCAATCGACTCAGCAACCACACGATGAGGAGAGTTCCTCCAGGAATCCCGAAGTTGATCACAAAGGCCAGCCACGAATTGTGGGAGAAGCCTTGGTGGTTTTGGAGCGACAGCTCCTCCTCAAACGCACGGTATACACGCTCCTCGTATCCTCCTCCGTGGCCGACCCAAGGGTGTTTCAGCGCTTCAGTCCAGCCAAACTCCCATGCAACCAGGCGTCCCCCACCCATTTCGATGGTTTCCTCTCGCAGCAGAGTAGCAGGCAACAAGCGCTTGGCGGGTTCGAGCAGTACTTCCGGCTTCAGCACAGCCACCCCGCTTGCCCCGAGCAACAGCACCCAACCGAGCACGGGCCGCACACGCAACCATGTCATCGCGAAGCCTATTCCGCTCAAAAGAACCCCGATCAAGGCCCCGCGTGTTCCGGTAAAAATCAGCAGGATCAAGGTTCCCGCGGACCAAACCACATACCGGTTCACTCCCGTCCGAATGGTCCGGATGCCCGCTACGACGAACATCAGCAACCACCAGTGGCTGAGCTCGTTAGGGTTCCCGAAGATGCCCCTGAACCGCCCATGCAACTGCGATGCGGGAGCATTGAACAGCCCGATCACCACAGAGGCCAGCAGGACGGCTACGGCGAGGTGCAACAACATGGTTTCCGTCCGTTCGTACTCTTCTTCACCTACCACGGTGCTGCACAAGGCCATTGCCGGCCAAAGCAGTCCCAGCAACACAGCTTCGAACACCGCATCCGAGGGGTATGCCGAAAACACGGCAGAAATCAAGGCTACCGCGAAGAGAACACCTGCAAAACGCACGGTAGCTGTCCGCTCACTTGCCGCGGCTTGCCGGAATACGCGCACGCTGTGCACGCACAGTGCGAGGGCTGGAACAAAGCGCAACCACTTCCAGTACTGCAGGCCGACTTCCCGACTACTCGCATACACGCAGGCCACCAGCAACGCCGCCCAAACACCATTCCGCGTTCCCCACCGCGATGCCGCGACTCGCCAAACCACCCCCAAACCGAGCATTCCGGTCGCTGCCGAAGGGACCGCAGAAAC
>CAMCYM010000220.1 GCA_945883885.1 Chryseobacterium gleum | reverse complement strand
AGTACATCGCCATCGCAACGACCTTGTACGCGCCCGCGGAGGCCGTGCGGGAAGCTGCCTGGACGGCCCTGGATGTGGCAGAGGCCATCGGGTTCGAGGGGCTTAAGTCGGAACACGAGGCGGCTTGGGCGGGTATTTGGGAGCGTTCGGACATCCTGATTGAAGGGGATGTGTCGGCGCAGCAAGCCATTCGGTTCAACATCTTCCACCTGAACGCCACCTACCGCGGCGACGATGCCCGGCTCAACATCGGTCCGAAGGGATTCACCGGGGAGAAGTATGGCGGTGCGAGTTACTGGGATACCGAGGCGTATTGCTTGCCCTTCTTTCTGGCAAGTCATCCGGCTGAGGTAGCGCGCAATCTGCTGTTGTACCGCTTCCATCATTTGCCACGCGCCATCGAAAATGCCGAGAAATTGGGCTTTTCGTGCGGTGCGGCACTCTATCCCATGGTCACCATGAACGGGGAAGAGTGCCACAACGAGTGGGAGATCACCTTCGAAGAAATCCACCGGAACGGGGCCATCGCCTACGCCATCTACAACTATGTACGTTACACGGGCGATGAGCAATACCTCGCGACCCATGGGTTTCCCGTGTTGCTCGGCATCGCTCGGTTTTGGGCGCAGCGTGTGAATTGGTCCGAGGCACGGGGTGCGTGGGTCATGCTCGGCGTGACCGGCCCGAACGAGTACGAGAACAACGTCAACAACAACTGGTATACGAACTACCTCGCGGCGTGGTGCATGCGCTATGCTGCGGACTGTGCGGATTTGCTGGCAGAGAAGTATCCGGAGGAGTTTGCGGCGCATGGGACGGGAACCGCTTTTGCCCATGCCGGAGAATGCCGGGACTGGCGGGACAAAGCGGCTCGCATGTACTTGCCAGTGCTCGAAGACACGCGGGTTTTCCTCCAGCAAGACGGCTTCATGGACAAGGAGCAACGCCAGGCAGCTGACCTGAGTCCGGAGGAGCGTCCCATCAACCAGCATTGGAGCTGGGACCGCATCCTTCGGTCGATTTTCATCAAGCAGGCCGATGTGTTGCAAGGGTTCTATTTCTTCCCAGACGACTTCGATGCAGCAACCCACGAGGAGAACTTCGATTTCTACGAACCGAAGACGGTCCATGAATCCAGCCTTTCGCCCTGTGTCCACGTGGTGCTAGCGGCCCGGTTGAATCGCTTGGACACGGCCTACGACCTCTATCTGCGCACGGCACGCCTCGACCTGGATGATTACAACCGCGAGGTGTATCAAGGGCTACATATCACGTCGATGGCGGGAACGTGGATGTCGGTGGTCGAGGGGTTTGGCGGATTCCGGGTCCGGGATGGCCGACCGGAGTTCGCAGGCAAGTTGCCCCCTGCTTGGACAGGACTGCGGTTCCGGATTGCGTTCCGAGGTCGGGAGCTCGACGTCATCATGGACCGGTCGGGCACCCGCGTGACAGTGCAAGCAGGAGAGGCCCTCGAAGTGCGGATCGACGGAGAAGTCCACCTCATTCCGGGTCGCTGAGGCCCCACATGGAATTGGGCGCACCGGGCGTTCCTCCGAATGTGAAGGAAGCTGCCCACGACGATGCGTAATCGTTGTCGAGTCCGATGTCCATCCACTCGAGCGAGGGTCCGCCCCCGTCTGGGGCAGTCATCCAGCCGTCGTTGTCTTCGAACGGAACGAGATCGCTTTCTGTCCCGTCCGGCCGCAGCAGCCGGATGATTTCGCCGGAGTTGTTTAAGCTGGCACTGGAAGGCCACTGGAACAGAGGAATCCCAGCGGGAAGGACGGTGGACATGCTGTCACTGCGCATGCAAGCCACGGCAAATCCCTGCGGGGCCAGGACAAATCCCTCGGGGAATGTGCCGGTCAGGCCATCGGTGAGCCGCCATCCACCGAGGTTGACGGCATAGGATTCAAGGTTGTGGAGTTCCACGAATTCCCAATCGCTGTCGTTGCCTTGTGTGGCGCTGGGGTTGTAGTGGATTTCGGAAAATCGCACGACCGGTGGGGCGGCCGGTGCAGGGCAGGAGGAGCCGTAGACCGATAAGAGGGCCATCAAGTCGTTGAGGTTGATGGTGCCGTCGGCATTCAGGTCGCCCGTGCAACCGGTTTGGGCGGAGGCGGCCGGTGCCGCAGCCGCCAGAAGTCCGAAGAGAAGAACACGCCACATGCGTACTGGATTTGAAGGTTTGACCCCGCAAATCACGCAGGTGGAAAGGCAGCAAATTCAGGGGTTTTGCCTGCGTTGGCCGGGACTTTACGGACGCAATTCCAGCGACACCGGACAGTGGTCGGACCCGGTCACATGCGGGTGCATTGCACACTCGCCCGCGCGCGCGAGTGCCTGCGCATTTGCGAGCATGTAATCCAAACGCCACCCCACGTTTCGCTCCCGTGCGCCGCCGCGGAAACTCCACCAGCTGTAGCCGACTTCCTCGGGATGTTGTGCGCGCCAAACATCCGTCAACCCAGCATGTGCGAGCAGGTGGGAGAGCCCGTCGATTTCAGCCTGTGTATAGCCCGGCGTAACGTTGTAGTTCGCGGCCGGGCGTGCGAGGTCGATGGAGGCATGGGCCACATTCAAGTCCCCGCACACCACCACGGCACGGTCCTCGCTGAGCTCGCGCACGAAGGCCGCAAAAGACCGGTCCCACTGCTCCCGAAAGGGCAGGCGCTTCAGGCCTTCTGAGGCATTTGGCGTGTAAACGGTCACGAAATGGAAATCGGGGAATTCGGCATGGAGCAGCCGGCCTTCGCCGTCCAATTCCGGCACCCCGAGGCCCGTCCGCACCGCCAGAGGTGCCACCCGCGTGAGGATGGCCGTCCCGGAATACCCCTTTTTCTCCGCTGAAGCACTGAACACCTCGAAAGAATCTGCGCTGGTGCACGCCCGCACGGCCGCGCGGACTTCTTCGCCGGTAGCTTTGGTTTCCTGCAACCCCAGCACATCGGGCGCGAGTGCAGCGAACCGCTCGTCAAACCCGTTCTTCACAGAAGCCCGGATTCCGTTGACATTCCAAGAGATCAATCGCATGGCAGAGAGGAGGGGGGAAGGGGAAGTGCGTCCACGCCGGTGCACCAGCTGCGCGCCCACTCTACCGCAGAGCCGAGGTCAGCGGCTTCTGCGTCAAGGAGGACCACTTCCATCAAATGGGGCCAATACACGTGAGGATTTCGAAATTCTTCAGCGAGCTCGTAGTTCACCCAATGCGCACTTTCGGGACTGGGAGCCATGCGCAAGCACTCGAAGGTGCCCGGTTCTGGCAAGTAACCGATGCAGGCCGTCCCGCAACCGTCCGCGCCGAGTTCGATGAACACCGGGAGGCGCACAAATCGGCCTTCCCACCGGGCCAAATGACCGAGCGCAAAGCCCGGATACAGCCAGCGCCGGAATCCGATGCCCGCGGCACACAAGGCGGATTCAAGTGCAGCCGTAGCCCGCTCGATCGCCGCGCCCGCCGTCCCCCAAGGTTCGAAATGTGCATAGG
>CAMCYM010000219.1 GCA_945883885.1 Chryseobacterium gleum | reverse complement strand
GAAGGCCGTGCCGTGGTGTTCAAGATGGACATTTTCAAGCGGCTGGTCTACCTGCTCAACCTCGATGAACCGGGTTCGTCTCCGGTGCCGGTAGCCGTCGAGGACGTGAAGGAACTGCTCGAAATGAATGCCCGCGGGGACGCTCCAGTGTCCATCGCGGAGCTGGCCATTGAGGAGGAGCCAGATGAGATGGAGGAGGTCTACGCGGACGTCGTCGGACAAGACAGCTTGACGCGATTCGACGAAGCACGCCGGAAGAAGCGGAAGCGCGGCGGACGCGACCGGGACCGCGATCGGAACAGGCCCGCGGCCCCTGCATCGGGCACCGGCGGCGGCGCAGCGCCGAAACCGCAGCCAGCGCCCCCTGGCCCCGAAGCTCCCCGTGGCCCACGCCCGGAGGCTTCCGAGGGCAGCGGTGAATCGGCGGGGTCAAACCGTTCCCGCAGGAACCGTGGACGCGGACGGGACCGGAGGAAGTCGGGCAATGAAACCCCGCGACCGGATGCAGGGTAAGTGGCTGGCGTGTGCCGTGGGGTTCGCCGTGGGTGGGATGGGGTGTGGTCCCGAAGCATTTTACGCGGACTCGCATGGGGTGGATGCAGCGGGATGGCAGGCAAAGGATGCAGGGGAGTTCCGCTGGGAAGTCACGGACACCACGCGGTTGCATGACCTCTACATCGACTTGCGCCACGATGCATCGTACCCCTTCAGCAACATCTACCTGTTCGTGGACTTCACGTTTCCGAACGGAAAGACGAACCGGGATACGCTCGCGTGTGAACTTGCGGATGCGCAGGGGAATTGGCTCGGGTCGGGTCCGGGGCACGTGCTGGACCACCGCATCGTTTGGCACGACGACGCCCGATTCCCGTTGCAAGGGCCGTATGCAGTGCGCGTGAGCCACGCCATGCGGCAGGATCCGCTGCTCGGCGTAACGGACGTGGGTTTGCGCATCGAATACGCCGACCCCCAGCCCTGATTCAGGGCTTCACGACCGGAAGTCCGGCGCGCTCCCAGGCGTCGATGCCCCCGGCGAGGTTGTAGACCTCGCGGTGGCCGAGTTGCTTCAAGGCGGCTGCAGCTTCGGCGCTTCGGCCGCCCGCTGCGCAGTACACGAACACCGGTCCGCCGGTGGGCAACGTGGCCAAGGAGTCGCGGAAAGCCGTATCGAAGTAATCCCAGCGGCGGGCGCCGGCCAGATGCCCTTCGTTCCATTCGCGGGCGGTTCGAACATCGAGCAGGATGGCTCCCGGCCGCTCCGTCAGCGCTTTCGAAAAGGCTTGAGGGGCGACGTCGCCTCCGGTCACTGTGCCCTGTTCCACCGCGGCGGCCGGCCCGGCTGTCGAGGATTCGGTGCAGCCCGCAAAGGGCAGAAGGAGCGCGGAAAGCAGGGTGGCGGCGAGTCGTGTCATCGGGACGAAAGTAGCGCGCCGTGAACTTGGCCAAGGTGACCGGGGTTACCCTCGTATATTTCACGTCCTCAAGAAGCTGAAATCTGATGCGCACGTTTTTCTCGCTGTGCTTTTTTTGGGCCCTTGCCGCGGCCGCGGCGGGCCAAACCACACCCCGACCCTGCGGACAACCCGAAGCCCTCGACCGGCTCCTCGGCCGCAACCCCTTCCTGCGGCGGGCCTACCTGGAGGCGGATGCGGCGCTCGAACGCGAAACGCGGGCTTTCATACAGTCCGGCGACCGCGACGAGTTGATCATCATCCCGGTGGTGTTCCATGTCATCCACTTCAATGGCCCGGAGAACATCAGCGATGAGCAGGTGTACAGCGCGGTCGAGGTGATGAACCGCGATTTCCGCAAGCTGAACTCGGACATCAGCTCTGTCATTCCCGAATTCGCGGGCATCGCGGCAGACGTCGAGATTGAATTCCGCCTCGCCCAGCGGGACCCGAACGGGAACTGCCATACGGGTATCAATCGGATTATCAGTGAGTTGACCTACGTCGGGGACGACGGGGTGAAGGACCTGATCCAGTGGCCGCGGAACAAGTACCTGAACATTTGGGTCGTGGAGGACGCCGCCGGAGCCGCGGGCTACAGCCTCTATCCTGCATCGGTGAATGGCAGCCAGGGCGCCGGTGAGGACGGCATCGTGGTCGCCCACGATTACTGTGGCGTCATCGGCACGAGCAATACCTACCGGTCGCGGACGCTGACGCACGAAGCAGGGCCCTGGCTGAATGTGCGTCACACGTGGGGCAACTCGAACGAGCCGGGGCTTGCGGACAACTGCAACGAAGATGATTTGGTCGATGATACCCCGAACACGGTCGGCTGGCTGTCCTGCAACCTCGCGGGGGAATCATGCGGATCGCTGAACAACGTGCAGAATTACATGGAGTATTCCTACTGCAGCCGCATGTTCACCGCGGGCCAAAGGGCGCGCATGCGCGCTGCCATGAACAGCAATACGGCCCAGCGGAACCAGCTCTGGACGCCCGCGAACCTGGCAGCCACCGGCGCTACGAGCGAGCCCATCCTCTGCGAAGCGCGGTTCGAGGCAGATCGTCGGACGGTATGTGTCGGCGACACGGTGTACTTCACCGACGCCAGCTACCACGGGGTGACTGCGTGGAGCTGGGCATTCGGTGACGGCGCCACCGCAGCAGGCGTAGAAGGGGTGGCCCATGCCTATGGGGCACCGGGCTTCTATGCCGTGACGCTGACGGTAGGGAACGGCATCGACGAGGTCAGCCACACGGAGACGAATTACATCCAAGTGCTTGAACCCGACGCCTTGCCACTCCCCGTGGTCCAAGGTTTCGAAGCGGTCCCGCTAGCCGACACCTGGTTCATCGAGGACGTGACCGCTGACGGCTCTACGTGGGAGACGGTGACCTCTGCAGCGGCTTCGGGAACGCGGAGCCTGCGCATACACAACTGGTCGAACGCCTCGGAGTTTGCCAACGACCGCCTCATCACGTCGACCATGGACGTGAGCGGCATGGAGGAAGTCATCGTCTCGTACAAGTGGGCGTTCAGCTTCAAAGGAGCGAACGAGACGGACGACAGGCTGAAAGTCTACGCGTCAGGCGACTGCGGCAAGACGTGGTCGTTGCGCCGCATGCACCGCGGATTTACAGACTTGCCGTCGGCCGATCCGCACAGCTTTGCCTTCACGCCGGCCGGACCAGAGGAATGGAAGTCGTACACCCTCGATTTGCCCTACCCGCAGTTTTTGACGTCGGGATTCCGCTTGATGTTCGAGTTCGAAAGCCGGTTGGGGAACAACATTTTCCTCGACGACATCAACATCGTGGCTTCTGGACCTGCGGGGGTGCTGGACCTCGCGCGGCCTGCATCGGCGGCGCCTGTCTTGATGCCGAACCCCTCCTCGGGCGCCACGACCTGTGCTTTTGCGCTCTCAGATGCTGCTGCGGTGACCGTGGAGGTATGCGATGCCACCGGTCGCCGGGTGCATGTGGTGGAAGCGGGCATGCTCGGGGCGGGCATGCACCGGGTGGCGTTTGACGGCA
>CAMCYM010000218.1 GCA_945883885.1 Chryseobacterium gleum | reverse complement strand
CTCGATGAGCCGGGTAGCCAGCGAAGTAGGATGGCGATTTCGGCTTCTCGGCCTTGCCCGGTGGCAACCGAAACAACAACAATGGAAACTTCAACAATCTCGGAAACAACGGCAACTGGTGGAGTTCCTCTCCCTCCGGATCAAACGCTTGGAACCGCAACTTGAACTCTGGAAATTCCAATGTCAACCGAAACAACAACAACGTACGAAACGGCTTTTCCGTCCGTTGCGTCCGGGACTGAACGGAACCGCTTTCCCCGCCACCCGGCGGGGTTTTTTCTGTGGGGTCGATGCAACTGAACCTCTTTGACTCGGCGGAGTTTGTGCGCTGGTGCGAGGAGCTCTTTGCGGCCTATTTCGAATGCCGCCGCAACAAGCGCAACACGCCCGGCGCCCTGGCCTTTGAGCGCCATTTCGAGCGCGAACTGTTCCTCCTCGCCGAGGAGCTTTACAGCGGAAGGTGGCACCCGTCGCCCGCGCTGGCCTTCATCGTGCGCAGACCGGTGCAGCGCGAGGTGTTCGCGGCGGCCTTCCGCGACCGGGTCGTGCACCACTGGCTCATCGGGCACCTCAACCCCCATTTCGAAACGCTCTTCATCCCGGATTGCTATGCGTGCCGGGTGGGCAAAGGCACCCACTACGGCATCCGCCGGGTGCAGTCCTTCATCCGGCCGGATTCGTTCGTCCTCAAACTGGACATCCGCGGATTTTTTATGCACATCCCGCGGGAAGCACTCGCCGAGCAACTCGCCGACTTCGCAGGGGAACGGCTCGATGCAGAGACGTTCGCGCGGGTGCATCCGGTGGCGCGCATCCTCGCGCTCTCCGACGCGGCGACCGGCTGCCGCATCCGGGGGCGGAGGAGCGACTGGGACGGGCTGCCGCCCGACAAGAGCCTCTTCACCTCCCCAGACGGCTGCGGGCTGCCCATCGGCAACCTCACAAGCCAAATCTTCGCCAACTTCTACCTGCATCCCCTCGACGTCTTCGTCCGCGATGTGCTCGGCTTCGAACGCTACGGCCGCTACGTCGACGACTTCGTGCTGGTCGAAGAAGACCGCCGACGCCTCAAAGCCGCCGTCCCGGCCATCCGCACCTTCCTGCGCGAGGAGCTCGGCCTCCAGCTCCATCCGAAGAAGCTCTACCTCCAGCACATCTCGAAGGGCCTTCCGTTCCTGGGAGCGGTCGTTTGGCCCCACCACACCACGCCAGGCCGCAGGTTGCGCGGGAGTTTTCATGCCGCGTGCCTCGCGTGGAACACACCCGGCGCCGATCCAGACCGTGTGCGTGCCGGACTGGCTTCTTATAAGGGGCTGCTGCAGCACCACGCGGCCCACCGGTTTACTGCCCGTCGACTGGCCCTGCTGCGTCCCACGAGTTCAAAAAAACTGCACCCGGCTTGAGGAACTCTTAAGCCTGTAAGTAATTTGTTTCAAGTGCTTTGCGGGCCTATTTTTGCTAAGATAAAAAATGTTATCTTGATTCGAAACGCCCCTCAATCTCGTCCTCAATCTCAACCCCACGCATGGTTAGTGTAGAATTGACACGTACTTTCGGGGCATGATGAAGAACCGTTTGTGGGCCGCAGGATGGGCCCTGGTGGTGGTGCAAGGGGTGGGGGCGTGCGGGAATTTTGGGACGCCCGGGGCGACCGGCGGGGCGGAAGTGGTCGGGTCGGGCGCGGTGGGCGACAGTTTGGTCCACCCGGAGTGGTCGCGCAACGCGACCATCTACGAGGTGAACCTGCGCCAACACACCCCCGAAGGCACGCTGCAAGCCTTCCGCAAGGACCTGCCGCGGCTGCAAGGGCTGGGCGTGGACATCCTGTGGCTCATGCCCATTCACCCTATCGGCGAGGTGAACCGCAAGGGCGGCGAAAACACGAACAACTACATCGCAGAGCCGGGGTCGGGTAGCCTCGGGAGCCCGTACAGCGTGAAGGATTACTACGCGGTCAACCCGGACTACGGGACGCTCGAAGACTTCAAGGCGGTGGTGGCCGATGCGCACGCGCTGGGGATGAAGGTGATCCTGGACTGGGTGGCGAACCACACGGCCTTCGACAGCGAGTGGACGACGTCGCATCCGGAGTTCTTTTTGCGGGATTCGCTGGGGAAGCTGCAGCCGCCGCTGGGTACGGATTGGTGGGATGTGACGCAGCTCGACTGGGAGCGCGCGGATGCGAACGGGTTGTCGGCGGCGATGACGGATGCGCTGCTGTACTGGGTGCGGGAGACGGACATCGACGGGTACCGGTGCGACGTGGCGATGAAGGTGCCGACGGCTTTTTGGAACCAAGCGCGCGTGAAGCTCGAGCAGGCGAAGCCGGACATCTTCATGCTCGCGGAAGCAGAGCAGGAGGACCACCACGACCGCGCGTTTGACATGAGCTACGCGTGGCATGCGCACCACCTGTTCAACGAGGTCGCGCGGCGCACGATGCCCATCGATTCGCTCAGGAACTACCTGCGCCACGAGCTCGAGCGGTTCGGGCGGGCGCCGTACCGGATGACGTTCGTGACGAACCACGACGAGAATTCGTGGAACGGGACGACGTCGGAGCGGATGGGGGCGAACGGCCCGGCGATGGCGGTGGTGGCGGGGACGTGGTTCGGGATGCCGTTGATTTACAGCGGCCAAGAGTCGGGCGAGACGAAGCGGCTGCGGTTCTTCGAAAAGGACACGGTGGCGTGGGGCGGGTACCCGCAGGCCCAGTTTTTCCGCACGATCAACCGGCTCCACCACGAGGAAGAAGCCCTGTGGAACGGGGCCTACGGCGCGTGGCCGGAGGAAATCCCGACGGCGTACCCGGCGGACGTGCTCATGTGGCGGCGGACGAAAGGCGCAAGCGACGTGATCGTCGCGGTGAACCTGTCGGACAAACCGCGGAGCTGGGCCGTCGAATGGCCGGAAGGGAAGTGGGAGAACGCGCTGGGGCACGCTCCGGCACGGCCCACGGTGACGCTGCCGGCCCACGGGTACGCGGTTTGGCGCAAGCCGGCGGCCCGATGAGTGCGGCCTCGACGCCCTGCATCGCGCTCATCGCGCACGACGGGAAGAAGGCGGAGCTGGTGGCGTTCGTGCAGCGCAATCTGCCGTGGTTCAAGCGGTTTCGCATCGTAGCAACGGGGACGACCGGCGCACGGCTGGCGGAGGCGACAGGGCTGGAGGTGGAGTGTTTGGCGTCTGGCCCGCGGGGCGGCGACGCCCAAATCGCAGCGCGGATCACGGAAGGGACGGTCCACGCTGTGGTCTTCTTCCGCGACCCCATGGACCGGCATCCGCACGAGCCGGACATCAACATGCTCCTGAGGCAGTGCGATGTGCACGACGTGCCGCTGGCCACGAATGCGGCGACGGCCCGCTGCCTCATCGAGGGCTTCTGGCCTGCCGCATGAACCCGGACCGGGGGCGCGGGCCGTGGCCGGCCTCGAACGGGGAGGACGCGGTGCGCCGTTGGGTCGCAGCGCGGCTGCGGGCGGACGCGGCGCTGGACGA
>CAMCYM010000217.1 GCA_945883885.1 Chryseobacterium gleum | reverse complement strand
TCATCTTTGCGAAGGCCCTCGCGCTGCGCGCTTCGGCGCTGATTGTCGTGCACAACCACCCATCCGGCAATCCGCAACCCAGCGCGGCGGATCGCGTGCTCACCGCCAACCTGCGCGCGGCGGGCGATTTCCTCGATTTGCCGCTGCTCGACCACGTCATCGTCGCGCGCGAGCGGTACTTCAGTTTTTCCGATACCGGATCGTGGTAAGCCGTCGCGCGGGCTTTCCGACTTTTGTGGCATGAAGACCCTTTTGACGGTGGTGGGTGCGCGCCCGCAGTTCATCAAGGCCTCGGCGCTGCGGCGGGTGCTGGCCGAAGGGCGGCACGGGCTCCGCGAGGTCCTCTTGCACACAGGGCAACACGGGGATGACGCCATGTCCGGGGTCTTCTTCCGCGAACTCGGCATGGCGCCGCCGGAGCGGCAGGTCACCTTGCCGGTGTCGGCGGTGGGCGGCGGCGTGCCAGCGCGGTTCGGGGCGATGGTGGAGGGGATTTGGCGCGCGGTGGAGGAGGAGCGGCCGGATGCCCTGCTCGTTTACGGTGATACGGATTCGACCTGCGCCGGGGCGTGGGTCGCGGCGCGCTCCGGCCTCCCGCTCGTCCACGTCGAGGCGGGCCTGCGCTCGTACGACCGCGCGATGCCGGAGGAGGTGAACCGCGTCGTGGCCGATGTGCTCGCGGACCTGTGCCTGTGCACAAATGCCGAAGCGGCCGAGCGGTTGCGCGGCGAACTCGGGCCGGTGCGCGGGGCGGCGGTGGGCATCCACGTCGTGGGCGATGTGATGCTCGACGTGGCGCGCTTCGTCGCGGGCGATGCGCAGGTTCCGCGGTCCGCCCGCGCGGTGCTGACCCTCCACCGCCCGTCAAATGTGGACGACCCGGCCCGGCTGGCGGCGTGGCTCGACGCGGTGGGCGGCCTGGCGGTCCCGGGCAATCCCGCCAGCGAGGTGGTCTTCCCGGTGCATCCGCGGACGGCAGCGGGCTGCGCGCGCCTCTTCGGCGAGGCCTGGGTCGAAGCGCTGGCTTCCCGCGGCATCCGGGCCCTTCCGCCGGTGAGCTACCTCGAGATGGCCCGCCTCGTCCAAGGCGCCGAGCTGGTGGTCACGGATTCTGGGGGGGTCCAAAAAGAAGCCTTCTACTTCCGCCGGCCCTGTGTGGTCGCCCGCCCCGTCACGGAATGGACGGAACTCGTCGTCGGCGGCTACGCGGTCCTCGCCCCGGAACCCGCCGACCTCGCCTCCGCCGCCTCCGCCGCCCTGGCCGCTGCGCCCACCCTCGATTTCGACGCCCCCCTCTACGGCGACGGCCGCGCTGCCGAACGTACTGCCGACCTTCTGCACACATGGCTCGGCGCATAATCCTCGCCGTCGCGCACGGCCCCGTGACGCCGCGCCACCGCTACGCCGCGGAGCTGTGCTTCGAGACGATTTGCGGCTTCGAACTCGTGGACGTCTTGACGGCGCAGGAGGCGGAGGGGAGGGAGGGGGAGGTGGTGTGGTATGGGAGGGAGTTTGAGTTTGAGTTTGAGTTTGAGAGTGAGTTTGAGGACGGGGACGGGGACGGAGTTGGGGATGGGGTTGGGATTGCCGGTGGGGTTGAGGTTGGGGGGGGGAGGGGGGAGGAGGGTGTGGATGGAGGCGTGCGGGTTGTTGAGTGGACGGGAGCGGACGGCGGTGCCGCCGGAGCGGGACGTGCTGGCGTTTGCGTTCTTCTGCGCGACGCGGATGGAGGAGTCGGTGGAGGGCGCGCCGCGGGATGCGATGGGCCGGTTCCAAGCGGCGGACTCGGCCGCGGCGCGCGGGGGGTGGCTGGAGCGACCGGAGGTGGAGCTGCGGATGCGGGTGTGGGCCAGGAGCTGGGGATGGGAGGTGGAGCCGCGGGAGTTTCGGTTGGTGCCGACCGTCGATGTGGACAGCGCGCTGGCGTTTCGGGGGAAGGGCTGGCTGCGAACCGGAGCGGCGTGTGCGCGCGAGCTGGTGAGGGGGCGCGTGGGGGAGGCGGTGAGGCGCGCGGCGGTCGCCGCAGGGAGGGGGGAGGATCCGTTTGATACGTACGAGGAGCTGGAGCGATTGCATGCCGAGGCGGGGTTGCGGGCGCGGTACTTCTTCCTGCTGGCGGACCGCGGGCCGCACGACCGGGGGATGGATTGGCGGAGGCCGGCGTTGCGGGAGGTGGTGAGGAGGGTGGCGAAGACGGCGGAGGTGGGGATACACCCGGGGGTGCGGGCGCACGACGCGGCGGATGCGGCGGTGGCGATTGCGCGGGAGCGGGAGCGGTTAGAGGAGGTGCTGGGGGTGAAGGTGGAGCACGCGCGGTTTCACTACTTGCTGCAGCGGCCGCCGGCGACGTGGCGCGCCTGCGTGGAGGCGGGAATTCGGCACGACCATTCGATGGGGTTTGCCGACCGGGTGGGGTTCCGGACGGGATGCGCGCGGCCGATCCGGGCGTATGATTTGGACAAGGAAGCTCCGCTGGACCTTTGGCTCCATCCCATCCTGGCCATGGATGCGACACTGCGGCGGTACATGGGGCTTGCGCCGGGGGAGGCGGTTGAGCGCGTGCGGGCGCTGGCGGCCGAGGCGCGCGCGGTGGGCGGCGAGGTGGAGCTCCTGTGGCACAACGAAACGTCGTCCGGAGAGGCGGGATGGGAGGGGTGGCGGGAGGTGTATGGGGGGATGGTGGGAGTTTGAGATTGAGATTGAGTTTGAGTTTGAGTGAGAGTTTGAGCTGGAATTCTGTGCGAGCGTTTGAGCTCGAGTCGTAGGCACGTATGAGGGGGAGGTGGGTGTATCTTCGGGGGGTGCCCGGTTGATGCGGGTGCGCACGCGCCATGATCCATGATCTTTCCCGACGGCCTGGGATGCTGGGGGTGTATGTGACCGAGTTGCGGGACCGGGCGGTCCAAACTGACCGGCTGCGCTTCCGTCACAATTTGGAGCGGGTCGGCGAGTGCATGGCGCTGGAAATGGCTCGGGACTGGGCATTCGCCGAGCGCGAGATCACCACCCCGCTGGGCGAAACGGTGGGCGTGGAACTCGCGGACCAACCGGTGCTGGCGACCATCCTGCGCGCCGGGCTGCCGATGCATGCCGGGATGCTGCGCATGTTCGATCGCGCGGACAACGCATTCATCAGCGCCTACCGCCGGTACGACGAGGGCGGGCAGTTCGAGATTGCCATTGACGCGATGAGCGCGCCGACGCTGGACGACCGCCGCGTGGTGCTGGTCGATCCGATGCTCGCCACGGGGGCGTCGGTGGTGCAAGTGGTGCGGGCGTTGCACCGGTTCGGGACGCCGCGGCAGGTGATCGTGGCGTGCGCGATTGCGAGCCGCGAAGGGGTGGCGCTAGTGCGGGAGCGGCTGGGGCCTGCGGTGGAGATTTGGGCAGCGGCCATCGACGACGAGACGACGGCGAAGGGGTACATCGTGCCGGGGCTCGGGGACGCAGGGGATTTGGCCTTCGGCGGAAAGCGCTGACATGGAAGAATTTGCCGGAGTATGGG
>CAMCYM010000216.1 GCA_945883885.1 Chryseobacterium gleum | reverse complement strand
TTGACCTTGTTCGTCATTTCGGTGCGGATGAACGGCAAACCGCTCAGATGCACCTCGATTCCGTGTTCTGCTGACCACGCATCCACAAGCGCTGTGACATCCTCCACCACCGTGCCCCGTTGCTCCGAATTGAACTTCTCCGCATCCAGGAACACCATCATCAACGTCGCATCACTGTCCTCCGTCCACAGCAATCCGCGGTAAAACGGCAAGTCCCGGATGGCCCTTCGGGCACTGTCTACGAAGGCCTCGCTGGGCTTCCCCCCCACTTCAAGCGACCCGGCAGGCAGAACCGGCACGAGGCGAAACTTCCGCTCCACGGTGTCTTTCTCCAGCCGGAACGCATGGGTCATCGAGAACACCGAATCGATTAGCCCGGCCTCCGCTTGGTCTGCATCGAACGCTCGGATGGACTCCGCGAGTTCATACCACGCCTGGAACCCTTCCGAAGTGGCAAGCAAAGGGCTATCTGTGCCCAGAATCAACACACTTCCTTCCGACCCGAACCGCTCCAAAAACTGCTGGTGCTCCCGGTACGTCGGATGGTCCGCGGGCAACAATCCCCCGAAGGTATACTGCAACCGGATGTCCGGAATGTGCCACGCGAGCAGTACAGTAATGGCCCCGAGAATGGCCAACAGAATATTCCGCTGACGTAAAACGAGGGAGGCGATTTTGTTCCACATGGCGCGGGCAAAGTAACTGCAAAACCCGCCACAGCCCCGCCGTACTTTTGTCCCCATGGAACAGTTCGACGTCGTCGTCATCGGCAGCGGCCCGGGGGGCTATGTCTGCGCCATCCGTTGCGCCCAACTCGGCCTCCGGACCGCGCTCGTGGAAAAGTATGCCACCCTCGGCGGCACCTGCCTCAACGTGGGCTGCATCCCGTCGAAGGCCCTGCTCGACAGCTCCGAACACTACCACCAGGCAGCCCATGCCTTTGCCGCCCACGGCATCCACACCGGCGGACTCACCCTCGACTTCCCCGCGATGATCGCCCGCAAGGCCGGTGTCGTGAAGGACACCGTGGCGGGCATCGACTTTTTGATGAAGAAAAATGGCATCACGGTGCTGCGCGGGGTCGGTTCGTTTGTGGACCCCCACACGGTCCGGGTGACTCCCGCGGAGGGGGATGCCACCGACGTAGGCGCAGCACACGTGGTCATCGCCACCGGCTCCCGCCCTGCGGCACTGCCTTTCCTCGCTCCGGACAAGAACCGCATCATCACGTCTACGGAAGCCCTGTCGTTGCCCGCCCAGCCGAAGTCGATGGCCATCATCGGCGGCGGGGTCATCGGACTCGAGTTAGGCAGCGTCTACGCGCGGATCGGCACCGAAGTGCATGTGATCGAATACCACGACACCCTGCTCCCTTCGATGGACCGGGCGATGGGCAAAGAGCTCATGCGCTCGATGAAGAAACTCGGCGTGGCCTTCCACCTCGAGCACCGCGTGAAGGGCGCTGCGCCGCACGCAAACGGCGTGGTCGTTTCTGCCGACGACAAATCCGGCAAGGCGGTGGAGTGGGATGTGGAGTACTGCCTGCTGGCTGTAGGACGCCGGCCCTTCACGGAAGGGCTGAACCTCGGTGCAGCGGGACTTGCAGCCGACGAGCGCGGGCGCATCCCCGTGGACGAACACACGCTGGCGACGGCCGTTCCGCACATTTATGCCATCGGCGACGTGGTGCGTGGGGCGATGCTGGCGCACAAAGCGGAGGAGGAAGGGGTGCTGGTGGCGGAGGTTTTGGCAGGCCAAAAGCCCCACATCGACTACCGGCTCATCCCGAACGTCGTCTACACCTGGCCGGAAGTGGCCGCGGTCGGTGACACGGAGGAAGAGCTCATCGCCGCCGGAACACCCTACAACATCGGGACCTTCCCTTTCAAGGCAAGCGGGCGCGCGCGCGCATCCATGGACACGGACGGACTCGTGAAGGTGCTCGCGCACAAGGAAACCGACGAACTCCTCGGCGTGCACATCTGCGGTCCTCGTGCAGCCGACATGATCGCCGAAGCGGTGGTCGCCATGGAATTCAAGGCCGCCGCCGAGGACATCGCGCGCATTTCACATGCCCACCCGACCTTCACGGAGGCGTTGAAGGAAGCGGCCCTCGCCGCGACCGGCAACCGCGCATTGCACATCTGACCTGCCGCCCATGGCGCGCCCCCTGCCCGACCTCGCCGAGTTGGCGGCCGATGAGCCGCATCTGACGTTGCTGTTCGACGAGCGGCCCGAGGGGCAGTGCCTGCTCGCGGTAGGATGCCGGCGGTCGTTCGTGCTGGGGGATCCGCATCCCGACGCCTTCGCGGCGCTGCAGCGGTTTTTCGACGAGGTGGGTTGGGCGTTTGGGTGGGTCGGGTACGAGGCGAAGGACATCGTGGAGCGGCTGGATTCGGCCCACGCCGATGCGGTAGATTTCCCGGTGTTGCACTGGACAGAACCGCGGATCGTGGTCGCTTGGGGCGCCGGGCGGGAGGAGCCGGAGGTGGTCGCCGGGGAAACAGAGCCGGATGCGTACCGGGTGCTGGCGGCGGTGCGGCGCGGGCTGCCGGAAGGGTGGGACCCACCGGCTCCGGGGGTGCGGCTGCGGCCGCGTTGGGACACCGCGACGTACCTGCAGCGGGTGGCCCGGGTCAAGCGCCACATCCAGCGGGGGGACATTTACGAGCTCAACGTGTGCACCGAGTGGTCGGCGGAACGCGCCGATGTGCCGCATCCGTGGGAGGCCTTTGTGCGGCTGCAGCACAGGACGCGGGCGCCGTACAGCGCCTTCGTCCGTTCGCTCGACCGCTACCTGCTGTGCGGATCGCCGGAGCGGTTCCTGTGCCGTCGCGGGGACGACGTGCGCTCTTCGCCCATCAAAGGCACGGCGCGCCGGGGGGCCACGGCCGAGGAAGACCGGGAGGCCGCCGAAAGTTTGGCCGCGAGCCCGAAGGAGCGCGCGGAAAACATCATGATCTGCGACCTCGTGCGCAACGATTTAAGCCGCATCGCGATGCCTGGTTCCGTGCAAGTTACAGAGCTTTGTGGCATCCATACGTTCGCGACTGTGCACCAAATGATCTCCACCGTCCGCTGCACTTGCCGGCCCGGAACCACCGAAACGGACCTCCTGCGGGCGGCTTTTCCGATGGGATCGATGACCGGCGCTCCGAAGGTGCGCGCGATGGAGCTCATCGAGTCGGTAGAATCTACCCGGCGCGGCATCTACTCTGGCAGTGTCGGTTACCGCGCACCCGGCGGCGATTGTGACCTGAACGTCGTCATTCGCAGCATCGCCATCAACCGCAGCCTCCAGACGGTCTCGGCGCATGTCGGCGGGGCCATCACCGCCGCAAGCGATCCGGAAGCGGAGTATGCGGAATGCGTGCTCAAGGCAGCCGCCTTGCTCCGCACCTTGTCCGACGATGCAGCGCCCTAACCGCCCCGCCGGTCTGGTGTCCCGGACGCGTGCGGCGTTTCTGCGGCATGGCTTTTCGCTCGACACTCCGGCAGTGGTCGGCGTCAGTGGGG
>CAMCYM010000215.1 GCA_945883885.1 Chryseobacterium gleum | reverse complement strand
GGCGGCGACGCGGCGGGCGGCGTCGAGCAGGACGGGCAGCATGCGGCTGATTTCTTGGGCCCGCGAGCCGGGGAGGAGGGCCAGCAGCGGCGCGTCCGCGGGGAGGAGGCCGGCGGGCAGGGGCGGCGGCGCCGGCAGATCGAGCAGCGGGTGGCCGATGAAGCGGACGTCCATGCCGACGGCCTCGTACAGCGGCGCTTCGAAGGGCAGGATGACGTGCATCCGGTCGATGGTGCGCTTGAGCGTCGCAATCCGCCCCGGCCGCCAGGCCCAAATCGCCGGCGAGACCGCGTGGTGGATCCGGATCCCGTCCCGGCGCAGGGCGCCTTCGAGCCGGACGTTGAAGCCAGGAAAGTCCACGCCGAGGAAGGCGTCGGGCTGGAAGGCCAGCACCTCGCGCCGCGCCTCACGGAGGTTCCGCAAGATCGTGGGCAGGTGGCGGACCACCTCGGCGAAGCCCATGAAGTTGAGTTCGCGGAAGTGGCGCGTGACCGTGGCCCCGGCCGCCGCGAGCTCGTCGCCGCCCCAGCCGCGCACCTCGAGGTCGGGCACGCGCGCCTTGAGCGCCCGCACGAAGGCCCCGGCATAGAGGTCGCCGCTGGCTTCACCGGCGAGGACGAACAGCCGTTTCATGCGGCAAAGCGGACGTTAGCGGTCATAGACGTTGAGCGTTTGGAGCCAAACAATCACCGGGACCGCCAGCAGCACCACCGCGACCACCCCGCGGGCGAAGCGCTCCCGGTCCGTCCTGAGCGCCCACCAAAACCCCGCCGCGTTCGTCAACACGCTGACCGTCAGGATGCTGTCGCGGTACAGCGGGCTGCGTACGAACACCTCGACGACGAAATACTGCAGGCTGTACCCGTTCCACAGGCCCCACGCCACGCCCAGGAGGAGGAAGCCGACGAGCGTGCTCACCAGCGCCGCCGCCACGCCCGTACCCACCGTGTCGAACCGCTTCATCCGAGGTTCCACGTGTTGAGCGTCGGAATCGCGTGGTGCGCCGTCAGGTCGAACTGCGTCGGCACGACGCTGACGTAGCCGTTTGCCAGCGCCCATTCGTCCGTGTCCGTGCCTTGGTCGGGGTTGACGAAGTTGCCGGTGAGCCAAAAGTACTCGCGGCCCCCCGGCGTCTCCCGACGCTCGAACGCGTCGGCCCAGTAGCCGCCGCTTTGGCGGCAAATCCGAATGCCCCGGATCTCTTCCGGCGGCAGCTTCGGGATGTTCACATTCAAACACGTGCCCTGCGGCAAGCCGCGTCCCAGCACCTCGCCCACGAGCTTCTCGACGTAGGGCAGGCACACGGAAAAATCCGCATCGGCCCGGTAGTCGCACAGGCTGAACCCGATGGACGGGATCCCTTCGACGGCCCCTTCCACCGCGGCCGACATGGTGCCGCTGTAGATGACGTTGATCGAGCTGTTCGAGCCGTGGTTGATGCCGCTGACGATGAGGTCGGGGCGCCGGTCGAGCAGCTGGAAGATGGCCAGCTTCACGCAGTCCGCCGGCGTGCCGCTCGTAGACCAGGCGCGGTCGATGCCGGCCACGGGGAAGCGCTGCTGCTCCAGCCGGAGGATGGTGTTGATGGTGACGGCGTGCCCCATGCCGCTTTGGGGGCTGTCCGGCGCGACGACGACCACCTCGCCGAAGGGCAGCAGGGCACCGGCCAGCGCGCAGATACCGCCCGCTGTGATGCCGTCGTCGTTCGTGACGAGGATGAGCGGCCTCATGCGGCGGGGATGTGGGCGAGGACGTCGAGGAAGAACGCGTAGAACTTCGCCACCGACGAGACCGAGGCGCACTCGTCCGGGCTGTGGGCGCCGCGGATGGTGGGGCCGAAGCTGACCATGTCGCAGCCAGGCAGGGCGGCGCCGAGGATGCCGCATTCGAGTCCGGCGTGGCACGCTTGGATCCGCGGCTCGTGCTGGAACTTCTCCACGTACAGCCGCCGCATCAGCGCCACCGTGGGGCTGGAAGGGTTCGGGGTCCAGCCCGGGTACGAGCCGGTGCACTCCGTTGCGAGCCCGGCCAGCGCAAAGGCGGCGGCGATGCCGCGCGCATGGTCGTCTTTCTCGCTGTCCACGGAACTGCGGCAGAGGGAATGCAACGCCACCCGGCCGGCTCCGGCCTGGATGCGGGCGAGGTTGTTCGACGTTTGGACAAGGCCCGGCACATCCGGACTCATCCGGTGGATCCCGTTCGGGCACGCCGCCACGGCAAGGATCAGCGCCTCCTGCACCTCCCGCGGCATCACGCCTTCCGGAACCGCCGCCTCCTGCACCTCGACCGTCAGCCCCGGATCCGTGGTCCGGTACTCCTCCCGCACCGGCGCGAACGCCCGCTCCACGGCCGCCCGCACCGCCGCAGCATCCTCGACCGCCACATGCACAGCGGACTCGCGGGGAATGGCATTCCGCAGCCCCCCGCCATCCCACCCCCCGATCTCCAGCCCGCAGTCCTCCCACGCCGCCGCCATCAGCCGGTTCAGCACCTTGTTCGCATTCGCACGCCCGAGGTGGATGTCCATCCCGCTGTGTCCGCCGGTAGCTCCGCGCACCGCAATCCGCAGCCCGTGCGCCCCCGTCGGCCGGACTTCCTCGTACTCGCCGGTGGAGCTCACGTCCACGCCGCCGGCGCAGCCGATCGAGAATTCGTCGTCATCCTCCGTGTCGAGGTTGAGCAGGATGCTTCCGGTCACGAAGCCCGGCTGCAGGCCGAGCGCCCCCGTCATGCCCGTCTCTTCGTCGCACGTAAACAGCGCTTCGAGCGGGGGGTGGGGGAGGTCGGTGGAGCCGAGCACCGCGAGGATGGCGGCCACGCCGAGGCCGTTGTCGGCGCCGAGGGTGGTGCCTTCCGCGCGGACCCAGTCGCCGTCGACGCGCATGCGGATGCCTTCCGTGGCGAAGTCGAAGACCGTGTCGGCGTTTTTTTGGTGCACCATATCGAGGTGCGCCTGCAGGATCACCGTCGGGCGGTTTTCCATGCCGGGCGTGGCGGGCTTCGAAGCGGCGATGTTGCCGACCGCGTCGTGGCGGGGTTCGAGCCCGAGGGCGCGGAGGGTCTCCTGGATGTGGAACTGGACTGCTTCTTCCCGTTTCGAAGCGCGGGGAACGGCGTTTAAGGCGGCAAAGGCGGACCAAACGGCCGACGGGGCAAGCTCGTGCACGTGCATGCCTCAAAGGTAGCCCCCGCCCCGCGGCCGCACGTCTGCAAAGTATGCACCACCGGTTGTGCATTGCGCCGCCCCCGCAACCCTGCGGCCCGTTCCTTCGTACGGCAAACCATGAACCGCACGACCATGCGTCTTTCCCTCGTTCTCCTTGCTTCCCTGCTTCTTCCGCTCTTCGCCGCGTCTGCCCTGCAGGCCCAGGGCTGCCGGAGCACGTCGATCTCCTACCAGGGCACGTCCTACGGCCTTGTCGACATCGGCGGGGCGTGCTGGTTCGACCGCAACCTCGCCACGGAAGTCTACCGCAACGGCGAAACCATCGGCTCGGCAGCCGTCAACGCGGACTGGTCCTCG